>NZ_LZGZ01000001.1:0-4368 GCF_001690515.1 Gilliamella sp. Fer4-1
AATAAAATCATTGAGAGTTAGGTTTTTATCAAAAAATGTAGGAATATTATTTAATTGTTCGCTATAAAAGGCACCTCTGACGGTAAACCCTAAGTTATTTTCAGAAAAATTTGAAATAAAAATCGGTGCATTCCCTTTAATCGAGTTTGCAGTTACTGCCGACAAAGTAGCTGAAGCTGAGAATGAAAAAGGGTAAGAGATAAAGAAAAGTGTAGAAGCAACGATATTTTTGTTTAATTTATAACCTGTTTGCTGTTTGCTGTTTGCTGTTTGCTGTTTGCTGTTTGCTGTTTGCTGTTTGCCATTATAAACTCCTTTATTCAATTTGTCAATTTAACACATTGTTTTTGTTATTGTTTTTAAATGTTATAGTTAATAATATATAGCTAACCAGCAGTATAGTCTATTTCATCATTTAGTTAGAACCACTTTTTTGTAAAGTTTTTTAAATATGGGATATTAGTCAGCTTGCTCTAATAGTGAGAGTATAATAATCAATTGTGCGTTCTTATCTAAAAAGCAGTATAATGTTGCCATTTTTATTATGGTAAGCTCTATTTATGAAATTTATTGTTAAACTTTTTCCTGAAATAACCATCAAAAGTGATTCTGTTCGTTTACGTTTTATTAAAATACTCACCAGCAATATCCGTAATATTTTAAAACATCATATTGAAGATGTTGCCGTTATTCGTCATTGGGATTTTATTGAAGTTCGCCCAAAAATTGAAAATAGTGAAACCAAGATACTCGAATTATTAACACGGATCCCCGGTATTCATCATATTTTAGCCGTTGATGAAATCACTTTCGTTGATATGCATGATATTTTTGAAAAGGCAGTGGTTTATTATGCGCCATTAATTGAAGATAAAACATTTTGTGTACGTGTAAAACGTCGTGGCAAGCATGAATTTTCTTCAATTGATGTTGAACGTTATGTTGGTGGTGGGCTCAATCAATATGTTTCTTCGGCTAAGGTTAAATTAAATCATCCAGAAATTACGGTTAACCTTGAAATTGATAACGACAAATTACTACTTGTTAAAGGTCGGCATACTGGCATTGGTGGTTTTCCTACGGGTACACAAGAAGATGTTATTTCACTTATATCGGGTGGTTTTGATTCAGGCGTGTCAAGTTACATGTTAATGCGACGTGGAAGCCGTGTACATTATTGTTTCTTTAATCTTGGTGGGAAAACTCACGAGATTGGTGTTAAACAAATGGCTCATTATCTTTGGGAACGTTATGGTAGTTCGCATAAAGTGCGTTTTATTGCGATTAATTTTTCCGATGTTGTTGGTGAAATTCTTGAGAAGATCGATGATGGACAAATGGGCGTTGTTTTAAAACGGATGATGGTTCGTGCTGCATCAAAAATTGCACAGCGCTATAAAGTAGAAGCACTTGTTACTGGAGAGGCATTAGGGCAAGTGTCGAGCCAAACGCTGACCAATTTACGATTAATTGATAATGTTAGTGACACACTAATCTTACGACCTCTAATCACACATGATAAAGAAACAATTATCAATCTTGCGCGCCAAATTGGTACTGAGGATATAGCTAAAACCATGCCAGAATTTTGTGGTGTGATTTCTAAAAGCCCAACAGTTAAAGCAGTAAAAGAAAAAATTGAAGCGGAAGAGCTGAATTTTGATTTCACTATTTTAGATAAAGCCGTTGCTGAAGCTGAAAATATTGATATTCGTGAGATTGCTAAACAAGCTGACACTAAGATTATTCATGTTGAAACAATTACAACACTTAATGCTGATCACGTGGTCATTGACATTCGTTCGCCAGACGAGCAAGAGGATAATCCACTTGTATTGAATGATGTTGAAATCAAACTTATTCCATTTTATAAATTAGCAACACAATTTGGCAATTTGGATCAGTCAAAACAATATTTACTATATTGCGATCGTGGTGTTATGAGCAAGTTACAAGCACTTTATTTAATTGATCAAGGATTTAATAACGTAAAAATATTTACTTTATAAAACTTAACAATACGTTACTATATTATTTGTATTTTTTACATATATAATGGATTTTGTGCATAAATTATGCTTGTTATTTAAAATAAATATCAAAAATATATAAAGAGGAGTGTAATGAATAGCAAATTACTTATAGTTGATGATGATGTTGAGATTGCTTTATTATTACGTGAATTGCTCGAATTAGAAGGGTATCAAATTGAAATCGCTAATACGGGCATTGAGGCTTTAGAAAAATTTGACGATACTATCGATCTTGTGCTACTTGATATTATGATGCCTGAAATGAACGGGTTTAGTGTGTTATCTCAACTCAGATCTCAATTTACAGTTCCGATTATTTTTTTAACAGCCAAAGATAATGAACATGATAAAATTAATGGGCTTGAGCTTGGTGCTGATGATTACATTCTAAAACCATTCAATGACAGAGAACTTATAGCTCGAATTAATGCGCAATTACGAAGAGCACGTTGGGATAATATCTCAAATGATGATTCTGATAAGCCAACTCAATATATTATTGATAAACTTAACGTAAATCGAAAACAACAAGCTGCTTTTTTTGATAATAAGTACATTGATTTAACAGGGACAGAGTTTCAAGTATTGCTAAAATTTATTGAGCAAGGGGGTAAAATAATTTCACGCGACATGCTAACTGCATCTGTTTTAGGGAAAAAGTTTGTTCCACTAGCTCGCTCGATTGATGTTCATGTGTCTAATTTGCGAAAAAAGCTTCCGCCAAGAAGTGATGGTTTACCTTGGATTAAAACATTACGTTCTAAAGGCTACTTATTTGTCATTGACCCACATGATGATTTATTACAAGACTAGAATAATATTATAATAAAGGCCAGATAACATGTGGTTTTTTGACAGGCTAGCTATCAAAATTTTCACTATATTTTTATTAACGATAGCTTCTTTCTTAATGTTAATTATGGTGTTACCCAATCTTGATTCGCGAAATTTAACGTATTTAGCAAATAAAGATAAAGAAATCGGTAATAAACTTGCTCGGCAAATTGAAAATGATCTTGCCAATGTACCCAAAGATAGTTTTCGCTGGTGGATGCGCTTTATTGTGGTAATGAATACGCACCAAAAACCAGCTCAATCTTTATTTATAGTTACTCCTAATGAGCAAATTATAACAGCTGAAACTAAAAATATTGATTTGATAAAAAACTTTAGTCAAAAATCTCATAATGTTGATGATCCAGCAAAGCAGATTTATGATACCCAAGAAATTATCGGCCCTTTTTTGATTCATTATACAAATGCTCAATATCAATTATATATTTTACAACCCGCAACAGATAGCCAATCCCAATTTGTTAATTTTATTTTTGATCACCCTTTTTTATTACTAACGCTGACTATGCTTGCAAGTTCACCTTTTTTACTTTGGTTATCTTGGAGCATAGCAAAACCGGCAAGAAAGCTAAAACAAGCGGCAGATCAGGTTGCTAAAGGTAATTTGCAAGAGTGGCCAGATCTTGAAAAAATAGGATCATCTGAATATAAAGCAACGGGCGCTAGTTTTAACCTTATGTTAAGAGAGCTAAAACGAATGCAAGCGTTGCAACAGCGTCTGTTTTCAGATATCTCTCACGAATTACGTACACCACTAACACGCTTACAACTTGCTACCTCTTTATTACGTCGAAAACAAGGCGAAAGCAGTGAAGTTATACGTATCAATAATGAAGCAATAAAGCTAGATGCTATGATTGGTGACTTACTATTATTGGCAAGACAGCAATATGACAATAATGAAATTCGTGAATTTAATCAAATTGATCTTCTATTTAACCCCGTTTTGGATAATGCGGCGTTTGAAGCCGAACAAATAGGGAAAAATTTTTCAGTGGTTAATCAGCCAACTAACCACACTATTTTATGTTATCCAGCAGCGTTATGCAGTGCACTTGAAAATGTTATACGAAACGCATTTCGCTATTCAAACAAACAAATTATTATCAATTTTGAAGTAAAAAAACAAAAGGTAACAATTACCATAGATGATGATGGCATAGGTGTAGCTGAAAGTGAATTAACGCAAATATTTAGGCCATTTTATCGCACAAGTGAAGCGCGTGATCGACAATCTGGTGGAACGGGATTAGGGCTGGCAATAGTCGCTAATGCAATCATACGCGATCAAGGCACCGTTACCGCGGAAAAAAGCCACCTTGGTGGACTTCGAATTGTGATAATATTACCCATTCATAAATATAAATAATAAAAAAGAGAACTATTGTGTCAAATATTGCATTAAACATCGTTTTATTTGAACCTGAAATTCCTGCCAATACAGGCAACATTATTCGCCTCTGTGCTAACACTGGCTTTA
>NZ_LZGZ01000002.1:0-5905 GCF_001690515.1 Gilliamella sp. Fer4-1
AAAGGAAAATAGCGATGAGCGCTTCCTCAAAGCATGATCTAAAACGGAACCTTTCTAACCGCCATATTCAATTAATTGCAATTAGTGGTGCTATAGGTACCGGCTTATTTATGGGCTCAGGAAAGACAATTAGCCTTGCAGGGCCGTCTATTATTTTTGTCTATATGGTTATTGGATTTGTTCTATTTTTTGTTATGCGAGCGATGGGAGAAATTCTGCTTTCTAATTTAAAGTATAAATCTTTTAGTGATTTCTCTAACGACCTTTTAGGGCCTTGGGCAGGATTTTTCACTGGTTGGACTTATTGGTTTTGTTGGGTAGTTACAGGAATTGCAGATGTTATTGCAATTGCTGGTTATGCTCAATATTGGTTTCCCGAACTGCAATCTTGGATACCAATGTTATTAACAGTTACCTTACTATTAACCTTAAACCTATTAACAGTAAAAATGTTTGGTGAGACAGAATTCTGGTTTTCAATGATCAAAATTATTGCTATTTTAGCCTTGATTGGTATTGGAATAGTGCTTATTTTAACCTCTTTCCATTCTGAACAAACTAATAGCATAGCTACATTTTCAAATTTATGGGAATATGGTGGATTTTTCCCAAATGGAATTATGGGTTTTTTTGCTGGTTTTCAAATTGCAATCTTTGCTTTTGTAGGGATCGAGTTAGTGGGTACAACAGCAGCAGAAACAGTTGACCCAAACAAGAATTTGCCACGAGCTATTAACTCTGTACCTGTCCGAATCATATTTTTCTATGTTTTTGCTTTAATCATCATTATGAGCGTTACACCATGGACGTTAATTTCTCCAAATAAAAGTCCATTTGTTGAGTTATTTACATTAATTGGTTTACCAGCAGCTGCAAGTATCATTAATTTTGTCGTATTAACATCAGCAGCATCTTCCGCTAATAGCGGTATTTACTCTACAAGCAGAATGCTATTTGGGCTAGCTAAAAAACAAGATGCTCCTGAGCCTTTTGGTAAATTATCAACTCGCTCGGTACCCGCTAATGGTTTACTGTTTTCATGTGCTTGCTTATTTGGTGGCGTAGTTTTGATTTATTTAGTACCTAATGTCATGGAAGCTTTTACTATAGTAACCACCATTTCAGCTATTTTATTTATGTTTATTTGGTCAATGATTCTTATTTCTTATATTGCTTATCGTCGTAAAAAAATAAAATTGCATGAACAATCTAAATTTAAAATGCCTGGTGGTATTTTTATGAGTGGTGTTTGTTTAGCTTTTTTTGTTTTTATGATTGTATTGCTTACTTTTGAAGCCGATACTCGCCAAGCACTCGTGGCCACTCCTATTTGGTTTATTATTTTAGCTGTGAGTTATTACATTCGCTCTTTAAAACGCAGATAAATCTAAAAATAAAAAGGCGGGTGATCCTGCCTTTTTATTTTTGTAATTATTGATCTTTATTTTTTACCGGCCAAATAATACTAGCAATAATACCCAAAGTTAAGATGCCTAAAATGACATAAAGACTTGTGGTTGGATCTATATCTATACCACACCCAAATAAATGATTACTTGCATTTAAAGCTAATTTCCCTGCAATAAAAAAAAGTAAGCAAATCACCGCCTTACTAAGATGGACTAAATACTGTTGCATGGCTTGTAAAATAAAGTACATCGTTCTAAGACCTAAAATAGCGAAGATCATGGCGCTATAGACAATTAATGGTTCTTGGCTCACGGCAATTACTGCAGGAACTGAATCAAAAGCAAACATAACGTCACTTAATTCAATTACAACAATACATAAAAATAGTGGTGTAGCATAAAAAAGACTTTTAGGTATTTTATCAACTAAGTTATTGTTTTCAGCTTTTGCAAGCTCTATATCAAGCTGTTTTTGTGACAATAAAAAACTGCGGCCGACAATTTTTGGGTAAGTTGGAAAAATACGTTTGGCAATGCGAAAAGCAAAGTGATTTGAATAATCTTTAATATTTTCGGCATTATCTTGATTTTTCAACATCATTATTCCCGTGCAAGCAACCAATATTGAAAACACCAACTCCATCCAAGGACCTAAATACAACAAACCTGTGCCAATTACGACAAATATGGCGCGAAATATAATAGCACCAATAACCCCCCAATAAAGTAAGCGATGGCGATAGTTATTTGGTACAGCAAACCATGAAAAAATAGCCATAATGACAAACAGATTATCGACCGATAAGGCTTTTTCAAGAACATAACCTGTAATAAATAAGCTGGCTATAGTGCTGCCATGGTGAATGTATAAAAATAGTGCAAATCCTAATGCAACCGCTATCCAAAATAGCGACCAAATAATAGCATTTTTTAAGCTGATTGGTTTATCGTTATGGTGAGCGTATAAATCAATAATAATTGCAGTCACGGCTAGCCCAACAAATACTAATATTGTTTCTATTGGAAAACCTAATGAATTTTGAATCATAGTTATATTACCTAGTATTAAAAGCTATATGAAGTTAACTTTTCTTTTGGCTATGTTAAATTATTCGATAGCACATAATTATAAAAGTGGTTGAGTATATATTGCTAGCTAAATCAAAAAAAGTTATATTTGCAAGTCCCATTTAACTGTTTTAATTTAATAACATTTTGAGCAAGCATTCATGACAAAATTCAGGATAATAATTTTCTTTCTTCTTCCTTTTTTTTCAGGACTATTACATGCGCAACCAGTAGAGCCTTATATATCATCTTTACCTAAAGGAAGCGATTTGTCTATTTTGGTTCAATCTGTAGGAAGAAGCCCTAAGACATTAGCAAAATATAAAAGCGATCAATTCAAACACCCAGCCAGCACTCAAAAAGTGATAACCGCATTAGCTGCTGAGTTGGAATTAGGTCGAAATTTCCGATTTACAACACGCCTGCAAACTAATGGCGTTATTAGTAATAAACAATTAAATGGTGATCTTATTATTCAACTTAGCGGAGATCCCACTTTTACGCGAGCCAAATTAAAAACAATGATTGCTGAAATGCGCCAAAAAGGTATTGAAAAAATAGCAGGAAATATAATTTTAGATACTTCGATATTTACAAGCCATGACAAAGCTGCGGGGTGGTCATGGAATAATTTAACGGCTTGCTATAATGCCCCACCATCTGCAGCAATTATTGATGATAATTGTTTTTATGCAACTGTGACACCAAATAAAGTAGGTGAAAAAGCCTCAATATCTAAACCTACTAATATTCCAGTTACTGTAACAGCTGATGTAAAAACCATTGCAAAAAACAGTAAAGATCCCAATGATAGGTATTGTGAGTTGGATGTTAGCTATTTAGACAAAAATCGTTATCATTTATCAGGATGTATTGCTGCAAGCTCAGATAAAACACCATTAAAATTTGCAATAATTGATGGGGGTGAATATTTTTCATCTATTTTAAAAAATGAACTTAAGCAACAAAAGATAACTTATACAGGATCGCTACTTCAACGCAAAGAAAAGAATAATGCTCAATTGACCTTACTCGCCTCTAGCCAATCAGCACCACTTTCAGAACTATTAACTGTCATGCTTAAAAAGTCAAATAATCTATATGCAGATGCTATTTTTAGAACCTTAGGCGCACATTACTATAATGTACAAGGCACATGGCGTAATGGTGGCGATGCAGTTAGACAAATTTTACGTAAAAAAGCAGGTATAAATTTAGAAAATTTAGTGATTGCTGATGGTTCGGGTTTGTCTAGGTTAAACTTGGTAAGCGCTGATAAATTAATGGAAATTTTACAATATATTTCAGCTAATGATTCTCAGCTAAAAATTATTGAAATGTTACCTATTGCAGGTATTGATGGTACATTAAAAAACCGTAAAAGCTTTAATCAGACACCTTTTAAAGAGACAATACGTGCTAAAACTGGTTATATTCAAGGTTGCTATAATTTAGCTGGATTTATCCAAAAACCTGATGGTAAATATGTAGCTTTCGTACAATTATTATCTGGTTATCAAGCGGATAATAAAAACGAATCAAAAAATAGTGCAATTATGCGTTTTGAATCAGAATTTTACAAAAATTTTATTAATTAAGCAGTGATAAGGACATTATAAGTTTAATGTCCTTATTTACTAATAAAAATGTATAAAATTAAATATTATCCCCTAAAAATCCACCGCTTTGATGTTTCCACAGCTGTGCATATAATCCATTTTTTATGAGTAATTCTTGGTGTGTGCCTTGCTCAATAATTTTACCTTGATCAAGTACAACTAACCTATCCATTGCAGCAATGGTTGATAAACGGTGGGCAATGGCAATAACGGTCTTACCTTCCATTAACGTATATAAGCTTTCCTGAATTGCTTGCTCAATTTCGGAATCCAGTGCGCTTGTTGCTTCATCTAACAATAAAATAGGCGCATTTTTAAGAATGACCCGGGCAATTGCAATGCGTTGTCTTTGACCACCAGATAATTTTATACCTCGTTCACCTACAAATGCGTCATATCCTGTTTTACCTTTTGCATCAACTAATGTTTGAATAAAGTTATCTGCATGAGCTTTTTGTGTGGCTTTTATCATTTCTTCTTCTGATGCATTATTGTTACCATAAAGTAAGTTTTCTCGTACTGAGCGATGTAACAACGAGGTATCTTGTGTTACCATGCCAATTTGAGCGCGCAGGCTTTCTTGAGTAACAGTGGTAATATCCTGGCCGTCAATAACAATTTCACCACTTTGTAAATCATAAAAACGGAGTAATAAATTAATAAGCGTTGACTTTCCTGCTCCTGATCGGCCAACTAAACCAATTTTTTCGCCTGGTTTTATCGTTAGGTCTAAATTCTCAATTACTGAGCTACGTTTTTTCTCATCATAACTAAAATAAATATGTTTAAACTCAATTTTACCTTGAGTTACATTAAGCTTAGGCGCATTTGGTTGATCAATCACTGCTTTAGCGACAGAAAACGTATTAATGCCATCTTTTACTACACCAATATTTTCAAATAGCGCTGCTATTTCCCACATAATCCAGTGTGAAAAACCATTTAATCGAAGTGCTACTGCTGTTGCTGTGGCAATTGCGCCAATACCAATTAATTGATTTGTCCATAGCCACAAGGCAACACCTGTTGTGCTTAGCACTAAGGAAATGGACAATAAATGATTTACTATTTCAAAACTACTGACTAGCCGCATTTGTTTATTAACAGTAACTAAAAACTCATTCATCGATTCTTGAGCGTATTTTGCCTCATTACCTGCATGAGAAAATAGTTTTACTGTTATAATGTTGGTATAAGCATCGGTGACTCGCCCAGTCATTGTCGAACGAGCGTCCGCTTGTGCACTTGCTACTTTACTTAAACGAGGAATAAAATAATACATAGCAATGCCATAAATTAGACACCAGATCATAAATGGCACTAATAACAAAAGATCTAATTGCCCGATGATTGTAGCCATAGTAATAAACGAAATAAGAACATAGATAAAAATATCTGCCACTAAAAAACAAGTATCACGAACTGCGAGTGCCGTTTGCATGACTTTTGCCGATATTCTTCCAGCAAATTCATCTTGAAAAAAACGCATACTTTGATTAAGCACTAACCGATGCAGGTTCCACCGCAATCGCATTGGAAAATTTCCAGCTAGGCACTGATGTTTAATAATCGTTTGTAGCCCAATAATAATGGTACTTCCTATAATGATTAGGGCTAACAGCGCTAATGTTGTTTTTTCTTGTTGCCAAAATTTGCTAGGTTCAACAACTGAAAGCCAATCAATAACTTTACCAAGGGCAGCATATAAAAAAGCTTCAAAAGCACCGCCTAATGCGCTAAAAATAATTAATAGCAACAAAAATAAGCGAGTCCCTTTCGCTGATTGCCATATGAAACTAAAAAAGTTTC
>NZ_LZGZ01000003.1:0-5352 GCF_001690515.1 Gilliamella sp. Fer4-1
GTCTAACATAGGCATTATTTTTTGACTATGAACAAGTTGATTTTTATTAACCTATTTCCACTTAAAAATCAGCCAGAAAAGTTATTGATTTTATTTAATTTTTTATTTTAACTTTTTTAGATTAAATTTTAAACTTGGTAAAGTGAAGAAAGTAGAAAGGCGATTGCTATCCATTATAATCACCTTTCTAGGAAAGAACGATACCCAATTTTCGTATTATTACCAACCGAAAAGAATAAAAATACAGAAATCCTATAGTTAAAACAATGTCTAGCAAAATAATGCGGTTATTTGATTTTATCCAATTTATCCCCTTTACTTATTCAATCAGTTTGAGTATATAATAGCCACCTTATCGATAAAACCATCAAATGGAGGTTGTGATGATAACCCATATTAGCCCTTTAGGATCAATGGATTTGCTTGCTCAAGCTGAAGTCGATATTCTAAAAAAATCTGCCAATAGTGAGCTTTATCAATTATATAGAAACTGTTCGCTAGCAACACTCAATGCAGGTAGTAAAACCGATAATACTAAAGATTTGCTAGATAGATTTAAGTCTTTTGAAATTAATGTCATTAGTAAAGAACGTGGCGTAAAATTAGAGCTCATTAATGCACCTGAAAGTGCCTTTGTTGATGGGCGAATTATTCGTTCAATCCAAGCAAACCTTTTTGCCGTGCTGCGCGATATTCTTTTTTTAAATAGCCAAATCAGTGCCATTAAAGAACTTATCTCCAATATCAAATTTGAAAGAGATCATTCGTTTTATATTACAAACTTGGTTTTTTCAATTTTACGTAATGCCAATGCGCTACATGTGGGGGAAGAGCCTAATTTGGTTGTCTGTTGGGGAGGGCATTCAATTAACGAAAATGAATACTATTATGCACGACAAGTCGGTATGCAACTGGGTTTGCGCGAGCTGAACATTTGTACTGGTTGTGGGCCGGGTGTGATGGAAGCCCCGATGAAAGGCGCAGCGGTTGGTCATGCTCAGCAACGTTATAAAGAAAGTCGCTTTATTGGCATGACTGAACCTTCAATTATTGCAGCCGAGCCACCTAATGCATTAGTAAATGAACTGATTATTATGCCTGATATCGAAAAACGCCTTGAAGCTTTTGTACGTATGGCGCATGGTATTATCATATTTCCTGGAGGCCCAGGAACAGCCGAAGAGTTACTTTATATTCTTGGTATTTTATTAAATCCAGCCAATAAACATCAAACATTACCGCTGATATTAACGGGGCCTAAAGAGTGTGAGGAGTATTTTACTGCTATTGATAATTTTATTCGTAGTACATTAGGTGATGAGGCAACGAAATTATACCAAATCGTGATCGACTCACCTGAACAAGTGGCTCGTATTATGAAAGATGGTGTTAAGCATGTTAAATCTTCTCGTTTAAAAACAGGTGATGCTTATGGATTTAACTGGCTACTAAAAATTGATGAACCACTACAACACCCTTTTGAGCCAACCCATGCCAATATGGCTTCATTAAATCTTCATCGAAATCAACCTGTTGAATTATTAGCAGCCGATTTACGCCGAGCATTTTCGGGAATTGTAGCGGGTAATGTAAAAGAATTCGGTATGAAGGAAATTGCTAAGCATGGCCGATACAAATTGCAAGGTGATCCCGAAATCATGAAGCAACTCGATAATTTATTACGTAGTTTTATTAAACAAGATCGAATGAAATTACCAGGAGGAAGCGCCTATCAACCTTGTTATGAAATTTGTTATTAACAAGAATATTAGCGAGTAATTTAATCGCGTGTAAATGTTATCTTGCCGCCGATACGATTATCGGCGGAGTGATTTAATCGATTGATAGTTAATTTTTTATTAATCATTTATATCGCTTTTAAAAATCACCTAAAATATCTAGCGCTTCAGACACTTTTTTCACGGCAAAAATCTGCATATTTTCGGGCTTTTTCTTGGGCATATTAGCGATTGGCACAATCGCTTTTTTAAAGCCATGCTTAGCCGCTTCAGAAATACGCTCTTGCCCACTTGGTACGGGGCGAATTTCACCACCAAGACCTATCTCGCCAAAAATAACGACATCTTGTGGTAATGGGCGATTACGAAAACTTGATACTAATGCGGCAATCAATGCCAAATCAGCGCTAGTTTCAGTGACTTTAACGCCGCCAACAACATTCACAAAAATATCTTGATCGGCCATTTGTAATCCACCATGCCTGTGTAACACTGCAAGCAATAATGCCAGCCTATTTTGATCAAGGCCTACTGTCACACGCCTTGGGTTGCCATACATCGAGTGATCAACCAATGCTTGGATTTCAACTAGCAATGGGCGAGTACCTTCCCACAATACCATAACCGAACTGCCGGGTAGCATTTCCTCACCACGACTTAAAAAGATGGCGGATGGATTGCTGACTTCTTTAAGCCCTTGCTCGGTCATCGCAAACACACCTAACTCATTTACCGCCCCAAACCGATTTTTATGGCTACGCAATGTTCTAAAACGAGAATCAGCATCACCATCTAATAAAACGGAACAGTCAATGCAGTGCTCAAGCACTTTAGGCCCTGCTAGCGAGCCATCTTTCGTCACATGCCCAACCATTATAATGGCAATACCTTTTGTTTTTGCAAAGCGCGTTAAATAAGCGGCGGTTTCTCGAACCTGCGCAACACTCCCCGGTGAGGATTGAATATCAGCAAGATGCATAACTTGTATAGAGTCAATCACCATTAATTTAGGTTGCGACTGCTCAGCCAATAAGCAGATTTGTTCTATACTGGTTTCTGATAACATATTAAGATTATCAGCAGGTAAACCTAATCGGTGTGCACGCATGGCTACTTGCTGAAGTGATTCTTCACCCGTCACATAAAGCGTATTCATTTGTGATGAAAGCTTACTCATGGTTTGTAGTAATAAGGTACTTTTACCTGCCCCGGGATTACCACCAATTAAAATCGCACTACCCGGCACAACGCCCCCACCAAGCACACGATCAAATTCGGAAAAACCGGTTGAAAATCTTGGTAACGCTTCTAAACTGATTTCGGATAATTTTTGAATTTTTGTTTGACCAACACCACTACCTGCGTAACCCGTTAATCGATCATTGCGCGTTGAAGTACTTGCTAGTCTAACTTCAGTAATGGTATTCCAAGCATGACAAGCACTACACTGACCTTGCCAACGAGGATAATCTGCTCCACAATCATTACAAACATAAGCACGTTTAACGGTTTTTGCCAATTTAATCTCCTAACCTTCACTTAATAAACTGGTTGATAAAATACACCATAATCCAGTTAAATCTGCATAATTAATACTAATTTTAGCCTTTTCAACCACTTTAGGTTTTCCATGATAGGCAACGCCTAAACCCGCAATACGTAGCATCATTAAATCATTGGCGCCATCACCAATAGCCACCGTTTGCTCAATAGGTATATCAAGTGATGCCGCTAATTGTTGTAAAGTTCGCGCTTTATACTTTGCATCGACAATTTGACCAATTACTTTGCCCGTTAATTTATTATGTTTGACTTCTAATTCGTTAGCATAAACATCCGCTAATTTTAGTTTCTGCTTTAAATGATCAGCAAAATAGGTAAATCCTCCTGATGCAATAGCAACATGCCAATTTTTTTTATGCAATTCTTTGACTAAATAGGTCAATCCAGGAGTAAGCGGTAAGTTATCTTTTACTTGTTGTAAAAGATCTTGATGTGCTCCTTTTAAAGTTGCCACCCGATTTCGTAAACTGGTTGCAAAATCAAGCTCACCATGCATTGCTTGTTCAGTCACAGCCGCAACTTGCTGACCTACACCATATAATTTAGCCAGCTCATCTATGCATTCAATTTTGATTGCCGTTGAATCCATATCCATAACCAATAATCCTGGTGAATGGAGTGTTGGTAAATTATCAATTGGCGATACATCGATGCCTAATGTTAATGAAATAGCTTTGGCTTTTTTAGGCATAACGCCAGCAATACGGACAATCTGATAAGTTTTTATTTTCCAAGATGAAACAATTACCATTGGCATAGCAAGTTGTCTTTGAAATTTTGAGAGTAACGTTTTATTTAACTTCTTCCCATAAATAATCCAACCCGTTTTACCGGCATTGTAATCTAATGGAACTACTTCACAACCATTTAAAGATAAAGGTAAACCTTGCCAATGTTGGATATTTTCAGGTAAATCATTGTAGGTGAGAGTATAAGCCATATCTGAACATCTTTATAAGATAAAACAAGCCCAAAATTTATCACAACTACTAAAGATTGTCCAAATTAGGATTGTGTGATTTTTTTAGTTTTTTATACTTAAACACATAGTTATCTGAAACTTTTTTAACAAAATAGATAAATCCGTAGGTTGCCTTTAATCATTCCACCTCAATGCTTATATCAATCTTAAATATTCAACGCCCATGAACAAAGTTGCTCTAATACAGGCCCTAATTTTTCGCCAAATGGCGTTAATTTATAGAAAACTTTTAAAGGGGGTTTATCACCAAAAACGTGTCGAGTAATTAACCCATCTTCCTCTAATTTTTTAAGTTGTATACTTAATGTCATATCGGTAATATGAGGAATAATGGTTTTCAATTCGCTGAATCTTTTTTCACCAAAAAGCAAATAATAAAGTATTACCCCTTTCCATTTTCCACCAACTAAATCCATTGCCAAACTAATAGGGCAATAATAAGTTTTATTGTTATAACGTTTTAATGGTCTTTGTTCATCTATTTGCATTAATTCACCTAACTATCAAGTTTGATAGATATTGCTATAAGTTTATTTACAAATAAACTAATTAGAGTAACTATCATTTTAACAGCAAAAAAGGAAAAAAGTATCATTATGACATTAATTATTTTAGGTCACCCCAATATTAAACAGTCTATCGCCAATAAAACAATTATCGAAACATTACAAGATAAAGTTGAGGATATTGAAATTCGCAATATTCACAAGCTTTATCCAAACTATCAAATCAATGTACAAGAGGAGCAAGCCGCATTACTCAGACATGACCTTATCGTTTTACAATATCCAATGTATTGGTTTAACATGCCGGCAATATTAAAAATATGGTTTGATGAAGTATTTACTTACCAATTTGCTTATGGCTCCAAAGGCGATAAATTAAAAGGTAAAAAACTATTACCAAGTTTAACCATAGGACAACAAGAACAAAATTATAAAAAATATCACAACGATTTAATGGATAATTTATTAGAGCCCGTCAAAGTATCAACTTTATATACGCAAATGGAATATCTGCCACCAATACTTTTATATGGTATTTCACCAGAGATTGAAGAAATGCAAG
>NZ_LZGZ01000004.1:0-6048 GCF_001690515.1 Gilliamella sp. Fer4-1
TTTATTATGCCAATAATTACTCTTCCTGACGGAAGTCAACGTCAATTTGATAAAGCCGTTACTGTTTTAGAAGTTGCACAAAGCATAGGTGCAGGGCTAGCAAAAGCATGTATAGCTGGACGTGTAAATGGTGAGCGTAAAGACGCTTGTGATTTGATAGAACAAGATGCCACATTAGCCATTATTACGGCAAAAGATGAGGATGGTCTTGAAATTATACGTCACTCTTGTGCGCATCTATTAGGTCAT
The DNA here is from genome assembly GCF_001690515.1 of Gilliamella sp. Fer4-1. NCBI lineage: Bacteria > Pseudomonadati > Pseudomonadota > Gammaproteobacteria > Orbales > Orbaceae > Gilliamella > Gilliamella sp. Fer4-1. The sequence goes on from NZ_LZGZ01000004.1 coordinate 250, forward strand.
GCTATTAAGCAATTATGGCCTGATACGCAAATGGCCATTGGTCCAACTATTGATAATGGCTTTTATTATGATGTTGATTTAGATCACTCTTTGACGCAAGAAGATCTTGATGCATTAGAAAAACGTATGCATGAATTGGCTAAAAAAGATTACGAAGTAAAAAAAGAAGTGGTTAGTTGGGAGCAAGCTAGGGAAGTATTTTGGAAACGACATGAACCCTATAAAATAGCTATCTTAGATGAAAATATTCCTAAAGATTCAAAACCAGCACTTTATCATCACGAAGAATATATTGATATGTGCCGAGGGCCACATGTGCCTAATATGCGTTTTTGCCACCATTTTAAATTGCAAAAAGTCGCCGGCGCTTACTGGCGTGGTAACAGTGATAATAAAATGTTACAACGCATTTATGGCACTGCATGGGCTGATAAAAAACAACTCGATAGTTATTTACAATTCTTAGAAGAAGCAGCCAAACGTGATCACCGAAAAATAGGTAAACAACTTGATCTTTACCATATGCAAGAAGAAGCACCGGGTATGGTATTTTGGCATAATGATGGTTGGATTATCTTCCGTGAGCTTGAAGTTTTCGTTCGCACCAAATTAAAGGAATACGATTATCAAGAAGTCAAAGGCCCTTTCATGATGGATCGCATTTTATGGGAAAAAACAGGGCATTGGGGTAATTATAAAGAGTTAATGTTTGTGACTTCATCTGAAAATCGTGAATATTGTATTAAACCAATGAATTGCCCAGGGCACGTGCAAATTTTTAACCAAGGGTTAAAATCATATCGTGATTTACCATTGCGTATGGCTGAATTTGGTAGTTGTCATCGAAATGAGCCGTCAGGATCTTTGCACGGATTAATGCGTGTTCGAGGCTTTACGCAAGATGATGCACATATTTTTTGTACGGAAAGCCAAATTCGTAGCGAAGTTAACAGCTGTATTAAAATGGTTTATGATACTTATAGCACTTTTGGATTTACTGACATTACGGTTAAGTTATCAACTCGCCCAGAAAAACGAATTGGTAAAGATGAAACATGGGATCTTGCTGAAAAAGATTTGGCTGAATGTTTAACTGAAAACGGCATAGAATTTGAGTACTTACCAGGTGAAGGCGCATTTTATGGACCGAAGATCGAGTTTACTTTACATGATTGTTTAGGTCGTGCATGGCAATGTGGTACTGTTCAGCTTGACTTTATGTTGCCTGAACGTTTAGATGCAACTTATGTAGGTGAAGATAACGAACGTCATATTCCAGTTATGATCCATAGAGCTATTTTGGGCTCAATGGAGCGTTTTATGGGGATTTTAACTGAAAACTGTGCGGGGTTCTTTCCAACATGGCTTGCTCCATTACAAGTTGCAGTAATAAACATCACTGATAATCAAGCTGAATATGCCAAACAATTATGCGAAAAATTACAAAAAGTTGGTATTAGAGCAAAAGCAGACTTGAGAAATGAGAAAATTGGGTTTAAAATCCGTGAGCATACTCTTAAACGTGTTCCTTATATGTTTGTTTGTGGAGACAAAGAAATGGAATCAGGAACAATTTCAGTTCGAACACGCCAAGGTAAAGATCTTGGTAGCTTTGAAGTGAAACATGTTATAGAATTGTTGCTTAACGAAATTCATAGTCGTTCATTAGAACAAATGAATTAATGATAAATTAATTTGGAGGAATGAGATATTAAAGTCAGTAAACGTATTCAGTCAACACGCGCGCATAAGATCAATGATGAAATTACAGCTCGTGAGGTGAGGTTAACCGGCGTCGATGGTGAACAGCTCGGTATAGTAAGCTTAGACGAAGCTTTAAAACAAGCTGAAGAAGCAACTCTTGATTTAGTCGAAATAAGCCCTAATGCAGAGCCACCTGTTTGTCGAATTATGGATTATGGCAAATTCCTCTATGAAAAGAGTAAAGCAACAAAAGAGCAGAAGAAGAAGCAAAAGATTGTTCAGGTTAAGGAAATTAAGTTCCGACCTGGTACAGACGAAGGCGACTATCAGGTAAAACTCCGCAGCCTGATTCGCTTTCTTGAAGATGGCGATAAAGCTAAAGTCACGTTGCGTTTTCGTGGACGTGAAATGGCTCACCAACAGTTAGGATCTGAAATGCTTGATCGTATTAAAGAGGACTTAGCTGATTTGGCTGTCATTGAATCTTATCCAACTAAGATTGAAGGGCGCCAAATGATTATGGTGCTTGCGCCGAAGAAGAAGTAATGGTTTTACAAGTTAATTTTTGATTCATCAAAGATTACACCATTATTTTATTTTTATTAACAATGCGAAGTGGAAATTAATAAAATGCCTAAAATTAAAACTGTAAAAGGCGCAGCAAAGCGCTTTAAAAAAACAGCTTCTGGTGGCTTTAAGCATAAGCAAGCTAACAAGAGTCATATCCTAACTAAAAAATCAACTAAGCGTAAACGTCATTTACGTGGTTTGACCACCGTGTCAAAAGGCGATTTAGGTTTAGTTACTGCGTGTGTTCCATACGCTTAAGTTATTGGTTAATTATTTAGAGGATATAATTTATGGCTCGTGTTAAACGTGGTGTTATTGCTCGTGCACGTCACAAGAAAATTTTAAAACAAGCAAAAGGTTACTATGGTGCACGTTCACGTGTATACCGTGTTGCTTTCCAAGCAGTAATTAAAGCAGGACAGTATGCTTATCGTGACCGTCGTCAACGTAAACGTCAATTCCGTCAATTATGGATTGTCCGTATTAATGCGGCAGCTCGTCAATGTGGTCTTTCTTATAGCCGTTTTATCAATGGTTTAAAGAAAGCATCAATTGAAATCGATCGTAAGATCCTTGCTGATATTGCTGTATTTGACAAAAATGCATTTGCCGCATTAGTTGAGAAAGCAAAAGCGGCACTATAATAGCTTTATAAAAGCCGAGTTATCTCGGCTTTTATATTTCCATTTTTATTATAAGAGTTGATTAATTATGAAGTTAGTTATTTTTCGTTTCTTTTTTGATTGCTTTAGCAATACTATTTTGTGAGGCAAAGAAAAAACGAAAAATAATTATAAAAGCCTCAAAAGAGGCTTTTTTTATGCAATAAACAATAAGCAGGAGAACTGTATGTCTCAATTAGTTGAACTGGTAAATAATGCCAAATCCGCTATTGAAAATGCTAATGACATTAATTCGATCGAACAAATTCGGGTGGAGTATTTTGGTAAAAAAGGTCATTTTACAATGCAAATGGCTTCATTACGCGATGTTCCAGCTGATGAGCGCCCAGCTGTCGGTCAAAAAATAAATGATGCAAAGCAAAAAGTTGTTGAAATATTAAATCATAAGCGCAAGTTTTTAGAGCGTCAGGCTCTTGATGCAAAACTAGCTAATGAAACAATTGATATTACGTTGCCAGGAAAATCAATTGAATTAGGTGGATTACATCCAGTGACAAAAACGATTAATCGGTTAGTCGATTTTTTTGGCGAACTTGGTTTTGCTGTTGAAACGGGGCCTGAAATTGAAGATGACTATCATAATTTTGACGCATTAAATATTCCTGCTCATCACCCTGCTAGAGCTGATCACGATACATTTTGGTTTGACTCAAAACGATTATTAAGAACACAAACTTCTACGGTGCAAATTCGCACAATGGAAAACCAAAAACCACCAATTCGAATCATTGCTCCAGGAAGAACTTATCGTAATGATTACGATCAAACTCATACGCCAATGTTCCACCAAATGGAAGGCTTACTGGTTGATAAGGATATCAGCTTTACACATTTAAAAGGGTTATTACACGATTTTCTTCATTGCTTTTTTGAAGATAATATGGAAATTCGTTTTAGACCAGCTTATTTTCCATTTACAGAACCGTCAGCAGAAGTTGATATTAAAGCGAAAAATGGCAAGTGGCTAGAAGTGTTAGGTTGCGGAATGGTTCATCCTAATGTATTACGTAATGTAGGCATTGATCCTGAAGTGTACAGTGGCTTTGCTTTTGGTATGGGAATCGAGCGGCTAACAATGTTACGTTACGGTGTCACTGATTTGCGTTCTTTCTTTGAAAATGATTTACGTTTTTTAAAGCAATTTAATTAATTCTGGAGATCAAAACATGAAATTTAGTGAAAGTTGGCTACGTGAATGGATCAATCCAGAAATTAGTAGCGAAACGTTAGCTGATCAATTAACAATGGCTGGTTTAGAAGTCGATGATGTTGAAAAAGTAGCAGGCGATTTTACAGGTGTTGTTGTCGGTAAAGTCGTTGAATGTATGCAACATCCTAATGCAGATAAACTTCGTGTCACAAAAGTCGATATTGGTAAAACTGAATTACTGGATATAGTTTGCGGGGCACCAAATTGCCGTAAAGGTTTAATGGTTGCTTGTGCAACGGTAGGCGCTGTATTGCCTGGCGATTTTAAAATAAAACCAGTTAAATTGCGGGGAGAGCCATCAGAAGGCATGTTGTGCTCTTATTCTGAATTAGGAATTTCTGATGAACATAATGGTATTATTGAATTACCTGATAATGCACCGTTAGGACAAGACATACGTGAATATTTGAATTTAAATGATGTCATGATTGATATCAGCGTAACACCGAATAGAGCAGATTGTTTTGGTATTATTGGCGTTGCTAGAGACATTTCTGCAGTTAACAATATTTCAATGAAAGAGCTACAAGTTGACAGTATTCCTGCAACCATTACCGATACCTTATCAATACAGATAGATGCTCCTCAAGCCACTCCTCGCTATTTGGGACGTGTAATCAAAAATATTAATGTTAATGCAGCCACTCCACTTTGGATGAAAGAGAAATTACGTCGAGGTGGAATTCGTTCAATTGATGCAGTTGTAGATATAACTAACTATGTATTATTAGAACTTGGTCATCCAATGCATGCATTTGATTTGACTCAGATAGAAAAGGGAATAGTTGTTCGTTACGCAAGTAATGATGAAAAACTGGTCTTACTTAACGGTAATGAAGTTAACCTTAATGATAAAACTTTAGTAATTGCCGATCACCAAAAGGTTTTGGCTTTAGCCGGAATTATGGGGGGTGAAAAATCGGCTGTAACACAAACAACTAAAAATGTATTTCTTGAATCTGCATTTTTTAATCCATTAGCAATAACAGGTAAAGCTCGAGAATATGGCTTACATACTGAAGCTTCGCATCGTTATGAGCGTGGTGTTGATCCGTCTTTACAATTTGTTGCAATGGAACGAGCGAGTCAATTACTAGTTGATATTTGTGGTGGTGAAGTTGGTCCAATTATTGATGTAACACAGCAAAGTGAACTCCCAAAACAAGCAATAATTAAGCTTCGTCGTAATAGAATTGATCGTATCATTGGTTATGCAATTGAGACACAAAAAATCACCGATATTTTAATTAGGCTTGGTTGTGAAGTCGAATATAATGACAATGTTTGGACTGTAAAATCACCAAGTTGGCGTTTTGATTTGCAAATCGAAGAAGATTTAGTTGAAGAAATTGCGCGTATTTATGGCTATAACAATATTCCAAATGCCAATTTAAAAATTGAGTCAGTAATGAAACCAAAGCCTGAAAGCCAAATATCATTGCGAAGAATAAAAGACTTATTAGTTGATAGAGGATATCAAGAAGCCGTAACATATAGCTTTGTTGATCCCAAAATTCAACACATTCTTCACCCTGAGCAGCCAGAGATCACATTACCTAACCCCATTTCAAGTGAAATGTCAGTTATGCGTTTATCACTATGGTCTGGCTTATTAGATGCAGTACTATACAA
>NZ_LZGZ01000005.1:0-5288 GCF_001690515.1 Gilliamella sp. Fer4-1
CAAAGCTTGCAACTGCGTTTTTATGAATAACTATTTTATAACCTAAGTTATAAGCATCAACAGCCGTGTGTAAAATGCAAATATCAGTACAAACACCAATTAAATGAATTTCAGTTATATGTCTTTCGCGTAAGCGAAGATCGAGATCTGTGCCACAAAATGCTGAGTAGTGGCGTTTGTTGATCCAATAAATATTGGCTGAATTTCGCTGTTTTTGATAGATTTGCTGTAAATTACCGAATAATTGTTGTCCAACTGTTCCGACAATATTATGAGGTGGGAAGAGTGAATTTTCAGGATGATATGTATCTGAAGGTTCATGGGCATCAATAGCAAAAACGACAAACTGATTATTTTTAATAAATGATTCAGTTATATTTAATATTTCGGGCTCAATTTGTTGACCCACAGAACCAGTAGTTAACGCACCATCGTCAGCAATGAAGTCATTAGTGTAGTCAATTGAAATTAAAGCTTTCATATCAAGTTAATAATATCTAAATCATACTAAAGCTTAGTAATAAATATTTGATATGACAAGTTTTAAATGAATCATTTTCCGATTTCATCTAAAGAAAAAGATTTTAATTTTATTATCTTATTGAATTTAAAGTAATTTACAAAAGAATCTATAAAGTAAAATTATTATTATCAATCAAGTATAAATAAATTAAATAGTGATTATTTTAAAACATGGGCTTTATCCCCTGATAAATTGCTCTATAATAATTGCTATTTTTGACAATTGCACACAGGATATATTTAATGAGAACAATTTATTGCGGACAACTAAACGCAAATTATATTAATCAAGACGTCACATTATGTGGATGGGTCAATAAACGCCGTGATTTAGGTGGAATGATTTTTATTGATATGCGTGATCGTGAAGGAATTGTGCAAGTTTTTTTTGATCCTGATTATCAACAAGCATATCAATTAGCAGGCGAGTTACGTAATGAATTTTGTATCCAAATTAAAGGCAAGGTAAGAGCAAGACCAGAAGGGCAAATTAATAAAGATATGGCGACAGGTGAGGTTGAAATTTTAGCCACCGAGTTGACTATATTTAACCGTAGTGATGTTTTACCGCTTGATTTCAATCAAAACAACAGTGAAGAACAACGTTTAAAATATCGTTATATTGATTTGCGTCGCCCTGAAATGGCAACGATTTTTAAAACTCGGGCAAAAATTACCGCTTTTGTTCGCTCATTTATGAATGAACATGGCTTTTTAGATATCGAAACACCGATGTTGACTAAAGCAACACCTGAAGGCGCTCGTGATTATTTGGTGCCAAGCAGAATTCATAAAGGTGAGTTTTACGCACTACCGCAATCACCACAACTATTTAAGCAATTATTAATGATGTCAGGATTTGATCGATATTATCAAATTGTAAAATGTTTTCGTGATGAAGACTTACGTGCCGATCGTCAACCTGAATTTACCCAAATTGACGTTGAAACATCGTTTATGACAGCCGAACAAGTGCGTGATGTTATGGAACAGATGATCCGTGAACTTTGGTTGCATGTAAAAAATGTGGATTTAGGAAAGTTCCCTATTATGACTTTTGCTGAAGCAATGCGTCGTTATGGTAGTGATAAACCCGATTTACGTAATCCCCTTGAAATTATTGATGTGGCTGATTTGGTTAAAGATGTCGATTTTAAAGTGTTTTCAACACCAGCTAATGATCCTAAAGGGCGTGTAGCTTTACTTTGTGTACCAAATGGTGCGCAATTAACTCGTAAACAACTTGATGAATATACACAATTCATTTCGGTTTATGGTGCTAAAGGTATGGCATGGATTAAGGTTAATGAACGTAGTAAAGGATTAGATGGTGTACAAAGCCCTGTGGCAAAATTCTTTAATGAATCGCAAATGGAAGCATTACTTAATCGCGCCAATGCTAAAGATGGTGATATTTTATTGTTTGGTGCTGATAGCTATAAAGTGGTGAGCGATGCACTAGGGGCATTACGTTTGAAAGTCGGTAAAGATTTAGCGTTAACCGATGAAAATAAATGGGCTGTACTTTGGGTGGTTGATTTCCCGATGTTTGAAGAAACCGATGAAGGGTTAAGTGCGATGCATCATCCATTTACGTCACCAAAAGATTATTCGCCAGAAGATCTTATTAAAAATCCTGAGAATGCGGTTGCTAATGCCTATGATATGGTCATTAATGGTTATGAAGTTGGAGGGGGATCTGTCCGTATTCACCGTAGTGAAATGCAACAGGCCGTTTTTTCAATTTTAGGTATTAACGAACATGATCAACGTGAGAAATTTGGGTTTTTACTTGATGCATTGAAATACGGTACGCCACCACATGCAGGATTAGCCTTCGGTTTAGATAGGTTAAGTATGTTATTAGCCGGAACGGATAATATTCGCGATGTGATAGCATTTCCTAAAACAACTGCGGCAACTTGTTTACTTACCGATGCGCCAAGCCCGGCAAATGCAGCAGCTTTGACTGAACTGGGTATTGAAGTAAGTAAAAAATAGTTATATTTGATGCAAAAATTTAAAAATCCTGAATCTGTTCTGGTAGTCATTTTCTGCCAGACAACAAAACGTTGCCTTATGTTACAACGCCAAGATGATCCCCATTTTTGGCAATCAGTAACAGGTAGTATGGAGACTCATGAATCGCCACAAGAAACAGCAATTCGTGAAGTTTTAGAAGAAACAGGTATTGATATTCTTGGTCAAAATCTTGAATTAATTGATGTAGAGCATATCGTTGAATTTGAAATTTTTCCACAATTTAGGCATCGATATGCGCCAGATGTTACGGTAAATAAAGAACATTGGTTTTATCTTCCTCTTATTGACGAGATAACGCCAATACTTACCGAACATTTAGCTTACCAATGGCTTAAGATTGATGATGCTACCAATCTTACTTTATCTCCCAATAACAGTGAAGCTATCGGTAACATTCATCGTTTGATTGAATCTAATTAAGGGGGGTAGGAAATGAAATCGTATTTATATGCTATTGTGTTATCCTTTTTATACTTTTTTGTATCAACTAGCCATGCAGATATAGACATAAAAAAATGTCAACCTAATCAAAATGATCATGTTATTTTTAATGATGATGATGATAAAATCGCTAAAAAAATCATTGATTATAAATTACATGATCAATCAGAAAAACACGAATATATTATTATTAAGATATTTGCTAATGAAAATCACGATGATCGCAATGATTGGATCGCTTCTTTTTTATTTGATGATAAATTTGAACAATATCTCCTTTACCAAGTTGATCAGAATCAATTTATTGATATCGATGAAAAACAATTTGACGCTTTATCATCTAAAATTATTGAATGTAATCAAGATAAACAAACGCCTATATATAGGAAGGTTTTGCCGTAGTTAGGCTATATAGTTAGGTTATGTAGTTAGACTGATAAATAAGTGAGTATTAAGGATTAAAAATATTCTGGGTTTAGTTAACTCAAGGTTAGTTAGTAATAGAGAGTCATAATAAATGAATTTTTCAAATTTTCGGGATTTTTTAGATTATCTTGAGCAACATGGCGAATTAAAGCGGATTTCGTTCCCTGTTAACCCTTATCTTGAAATGACCGAAATCGCTGATCGTGTTTTACGTAGTGAAGGCCCAGCTTTATTATTCGAAAACCCAATTGGTTATGATATGCCTGTTTTATGTAATTTGTTTGGTACAGCTAAACGTGTTGCGATGGGAATGGGGCGTGAAGATACCTCCGCTTTGCGTGAAATTGGTGAGCTATTGGCATTTTTGCGTGAGCCCGATCCACCAAAAGGGATACGGCAATTTTTTAATGTCTTGCCTAAATATAAACAAGTGTTAAATATGCCTGTTAAACGTCGTTCATCGGCGCCATGCCAAGAGATGGTTTTTAAAGATGATGATGTGGATTTGACCCGTTTACCTATTATGCATTGTTGGCCTGATGATGTGGCACCATTGCTGTCTTGGGGATTAACTATTACCAAAGGCCCTTATAAAGAACGGCAAAATGTGGGAATTTACCGTTTGCAATTATTAGGTAAAAATAAATTAATTATGCGCTGGCTTTCACATCGTGGCGGTGCACTTGATTTTGCTGAGTGGCAACAAGCGCATCCTAACGAGAGATTCCCTATTAGTGTCGCTATTGGTGCTGATCCCGCAACTATTTTAGGTGCAGTGACACCAGTGCCAGACACGTTACCCGAATATGCTTTTTCAGGATTATTGCGCGGTAGCCGAACAGAGGTCGTCAAATCGTTATCAAGTGATTTAGACGTTCCTGCCAGTGCCGAGATAATTCTTGAAGGTTATATTGATCCTAATGAGCTAGCATCAGAAGGACCCTATGGCGATCACACGGGTTATTATAATGAGGTGGAACAATTTGCTGTCTTTACGGTGACGCATTTAACTCACCGTAAAGACGCCATTTATCATTCAACTTATACAGGCAGGCCACCAGATGAGCCGGCGATAATGGGACTGGCGTTAAATGAAGTCTTTATTCCAATTTTACAAAAACAGTTTCCTGAAATTGTTGATTTTTATCTACCGCCTGAAGGATGTTCATATCGTATTGCGATTGTGACAATTAAAAAACAATATCCTGGCCATGCTAAAAGAATCATGATGGGAGTGTGGTCTTATCTGCGACAATTTATGTACACTAAATTTGTTATTGTCTGTGATGATGACATTAATGCCCGAGACTGGAAAGATGTGATGTGGGCGATTTCTACTCGCATGGATCCACAGCGTGATACGACTTTTATCGATAATACACCGATCGATTACTTAGACTTTGCTTCACCAGTTTCTGGATTAGGCTCTAAAATGGGATTGGATGCCACGAATAAATGGTCTGGTGAAACAAATCGAGAGTGGGGCAAAATCATTAAAAAAGATCCTAAAGTTATTGCTCGAATTGACGAAATCTGGAATGAACTTGGTTTATAGTATTATCGTTATCGCATTTTTTATTATGGTAAAGTTAAAAAACTCATTAGGTGTGATACAGAAGAATAGAATTGCAAAAGACAAAATGCGCATTAAAGAATTTATTCCTATAAATGAATAAACAGTATATTGAAGATAAAAATAATGCGCTAAATAATTTTCTTTTTAAAGATGGCAATAATATTGATATCGTTGTTCTATCCTAATCAAATTTTTTGTTATCGACCTTATGTGGCATGATGATTCAACTTTATTGATTAATAATGTTTTATTTTAAAAATAGTATAAATAAAATAACCCA
>NZ_LZGZ01000006.1:0-1602 GCF_001690515.1 Gilliamella sp. Fer4-1
CTTTTTCTGACTATCTTTTGCATAGCTATATTATGTTAAAAATATGTTATTTTATAAAGGATTAGCTCATTCTGTAAGTAATTACTTACAGAACGCAGAGCGATGATAGCAAAACTTGAATAAAAACTAGTGGAATAATCTATAGCATTGTAGCGTTATCCAATCCCATACACTACCAAAAAAGCCTGTTTCTTCAACATTTTGTAAAGCAACAAGTGGCTGTTCGTTAATAACTTTACCGTCAAGTAAAAATTGCATTTTGCCCACTGTTGCACCCTTAGCTATTGGCGCATAAATATAATCATCAATTTTATATTCAACTTGTACATCTGCTGAACGACCTTTTGGCACTGTGATAAAGGCACCATTAATTGCACCTAATTGAATTTTATTTTCATCACCATACCAAATAGTTTCAGTTGCTAATGGCGCACCTGCTTTTATAGGGTTTGCTGTTTCAAAAAAGCGGAATCCCCATACTAATAATTTTTTACTTTCTTCTTCACGACCTTTATAAGTACGTCCACCCAATACGGCTGAAATTAAACGAGTATTACCATCCACAGCAGAAGCAACTAAGTTATACCCCGCGGCATTGGTATGACCTGTTTTAATTCCATCTACATTCAGTGTGGTATCCCAAAGTAGCCCATTTCGATTAAGTTGTGGTTTAGATAATGTATAAGTAAATTCTTTTTCTTTGTAAATGGAATATTCTTCAGGTAAATCACGAATTAAAGCTTGCCCTAAAAAAGCCATGTCTTTAGCTGTTGTGTATTGCCCTGGCGCATCAAGCCCATGCACTGTTTCAAAGTGAGTATGATCTAATCCAAGTCTTTTAGCATAATCATTCATTAGGTTAACAAAAGCGCCTTGGCTCCCCGCAACGTGTTCAGCCATAGCAATACAAGCGTCGTTACCCGATGGGATAATAATGCCTTTATTAAGATCAGAAACCGATACTGTTTTACCCACTTCTAAAAACATCAATGATGATCCTTTTAAAATAGGATTGCCTGTTGCCCATGCATCTTTACTGACCACAACCATGTCATCATTTTTAATACGCCCTGATTGTAGTGCTTGCCCCACCACGTAACTGGTCATCATTTTAGTTAAACTTGCTGGGTCACGTTGTTCCTCGGCATTATATTGTGCCAGTATCTCGCCTGATTTAGCATCGATTAAAATATAAGATTCTGCATCCAATTTTGGGATAGCTGGAATAGGAAAAGCCATTTCAGCATTTGCTGATGAGCAAACAGCAAGCGCGAATAACGCAAAAGATAATTTAAATTTCTTTTTCATTTATTTGGGTTCCGTTAAATATTTTTAGATAACATATATCGATGTGTGTGAATAGACATCATAATGCCAAAACTTGCCATTAATACGACTAAAGAAGAGCCACCATAACTTATTAGCGGTAATGGTACACCAACTACTGGTAAGATTCCACTGACCATACCAATATTAATAAACACATAAATAAAAAAGACTAAAATCAGCCCACCAGAAAGTATTCGACCAAAGGTGGTTTGTGCCTGAGCGGCAATAATAAGCCCTCGTACAATTAAACATAAAAAGAGAATAAGCAAAACA
>NZ_LZGZ01000007.1:0-342 GCF_001690515.1 Gilliamella sp. Fer4-1
ATAAAAAATTAAAGGGATAAGTGTTTTTTAAATTCAATAGGAGCAAGTAGCCTAACGAAGAATGCCATCGTTTATTATTATACCAATAAGCATAAGACGGAGAAGCGTGTTGTAACTCAATTATGTAATTGAAACGTTGGTCTTTTACAAACCCCGTTTTAATTGTTTTAATGTCACTTCGGCTACTGTATTGTCATCAGGATTCCCTTTCTTGCTTAATAAATGCGTGATATTTAATGTCTTAAAACAATCCTCTAATAACCGATTATCAAACGCTGCCGTTTTATGTTTAAAAATATGATAACCGACAATATACCTATCGGATAAATTCATTAAAATATA
>NZ_LZGZ01000008.1:0-5204 GCF_001690515.1 Gilliamella sp. Fer4-1
ATGTTGTAACATCGGCTTATTGCCAATTTTATGTAAAACTTTAGGTAGGTTGGAATACATCCGTGTGCCTTTTCCTGCCGCCAAAATAATCGCATTCAGTTTTGGAGGTGCAATTGCCATAATCAGTTCCGTTCAGGTTAAATTAGCCTAATACTATAATCAAAGTTTTTAATGAAATCACCCCCAATCTTTTAATTTTTATCATAAAAAAAGTAATATTGATATTTACCAAAGGGTTTAACAAAAAAGGAAGTAATGCATGAGTTCCATTATGAAAGTTTTATTACTTTATACCACACACGAAAAGCAAACTTTTAAAATTATGCAGCGCATAAACATGCAACTTAATAGTAAGTGTGATTGTGAGGTAATTGAACTATTGCCCGATACAAAAATCGATTTGACACAATACCAAGCGGTATTATTAGGCAGTTCAATTCGTTACGGGTTTTATAGTAAGGTAATGAAAGCGTTTATAGATGAACATTATCAGCAATTGAATGCTATGAAATCTGGCTTTTTTGGGGTAAATATGGTGGCTAGAAAACCTAATAAAAATACCCCAGAAACCAATTTATATACCAAAAAATTTCTGGCAAAAATAGCATGGAAGCCAACTATTACCGCGGTTTTTGCTGGTGCACTTTATTATCCTCAATATAATTGGTTTGATCGTAATATGATCCGCTTTATTATGTGGTTAGGAAAAGGCGATACAGATGTAACAAAACCAGTTATTGAATATACTGATTGGAAAAAGGTAGATAAATTTGCTGAGCAATTTTTACATTCAAACGTAGCCATTTGCTAAAATTTTTTACATGAAAATTGATATTTTGTTGGGTTTACCAAATTATCAAGCTCTTTTCAATAAACTTTGTGATATAGATCAACATTTCGGTTAAAAAGGTGTACAATATCGCGCCTATAGAATATGTCTCCTAATTGGAATTTTAATTGTGATTGAAAATTTAAGAAATATTGCCATTATTGCTCACGTTGACCATGGTAAAACAACTTTGGTTGACAAATTATTAAAACAGTCGGGTACGCTAGATAATCTGCGTGGTGACGATAACGAACGTATTATGGATTCTAATGCTCTTGAAAAAGAGCGTGGTATTACCATTTTAGCGAAAAACACCGCTATTGATTGGAATGGTTACCGAATTAATATCGTTGACACCCCTGGGCATGCTGATTTTGGTGGTGAAGTTGAACGTGTTATGTCAATGGTTGACTCTGTATTGTTGCTTGTTGATGCAATGGACGGCCCGATGCCACAAACACGCTTTGTAACGCAAAAAGCATTTGCTTATGGTTTAAAACCGATTGTGGTTATCAATAAAGTCGATCGTCCTGGTGCACGCCCTGATTGGGTTGTTGACCAAGTGTTTGATCTGTTTGTTAACTTGGGGGCGACTGATGAACAGTTAGATTTCCCTATTGTTTATGCTTCAGCTTTAATGGGTATAGCCGGTTTAGATCATGAAAATATGGCGGAAGATATGACACCGTTATTTGAAGCGATCGTTAAACATGTTGAACCACCAAAAGTTGATTTAGACGGTCCATTCCAAATGCAAATTTCTCAACTTGATTATAACAACTATGTTGGTGTTATTGGTATTGGTCGTATTAAACGCGGTCGTGTTAAACCAAATCAACAAGTGACTATCGTCGATAGTGAAGGCAATAAACGCACTGGTAAAGTGGGGCAAGTGCTTGGTCATTTAGGTCTGCAACGCTATGAAGCTGAAGTTGCCGAGGCTGGTGATATTATAGCATTAACAGGTCTTGGTGAGCTCGGTATCTCTGATACAATTTGTGACAATAGTTGCGTTGAAGCTCTGCCAGCGTTAACTGTTGATGAGCCAACAGTGACTATGTTCTTTAATGTTAATAGCTCACCATTTGCTGGTAAAGAAGGTAAGTATGTGACTTCTCGCCAAATTCTTGAGCGTTTAAATAAAGAACTGGTACATAATGTTGCGTTGCGCGTTGAAGAAACCCCTGATCCTGATGCATTTAGAGTGTCTGGTCGTGGTGAATTACATTTGTCAGTGTTAATTGAAAATATGCGTCGCGAAGGTTATGAATTAGGGGTTTCTCGTCCTAAAGTTATCTTTAGAGAAATTGATGGTAAAAAACAAGAGCCATTTGAACAAGTTACTCTTGATATTGAAGAACAACATCAAGGATCCGTGATGGAAGCTCTTGGCTTACGTAAAGGTGACCTAACAAACATGTTACCAGATGGTAAAGGCCGTGTACGTTTAGATTACGTTATTCCAAGCCGTGGGCTTATTGGATTTAGAACGGAATTTATGACCATGACATCAGGTACTGGCTTGCTTTATTCTACCTTTAGTCATTATGATGATGTGCACCCAGGTGAAATAGGTCAACGTAATAACGGTGTAATGATTTCAAACGGTACAGGTAAAGCGTTGGCTTATGCGCTTTATGGTTTGCAAGACCGTGGTAAGTTATTCCTAGGTCATGGTGCTGAAGTTTATGAAGGTCAAATTATTGGTATTCATACTCGCTCAAACGATTTAACTGTTAACTGTCTAACCGGTAAAAAATTAACCAACATGCGAGCATCAGGTACAGATGAAGCAACTACATTGTCACCACCAATTAAAATGTCATTAGAACAAGCATTAGAGTTTATTGATGATGATGAATTAGTCGAAGTAACGCCATTATCTATTCGTCTACGTAAACGTCATTTAACTGAAAATGATCGCAAACGTGCGTTTAGAAGTGGTAATAAAGACTAATTGTTGTAGTTTTACCGTAATATGAAAACCTCGCTATTTAGCGAGGTTTTTTTTTGCTTTAACTCTGGCAATAGCATCAGCAATGGATTGTTTGCGATCCTTTGGCGCAATTGTATTGGTATTATTAACTGGCATTGTGCGAGGAAATAATATTGTGGGCGGTACGAGTTGGTTATGGCTTAAACGTTGTTGTTTTTTCTGAGTTAGTACTAACTCTTCTGATTCAGTCAATGCAGTACCTAGTGTGCTTAATGTAATACAGTCTGTTGGACAGGTATTAATACAATTACTGCACGAGGTACATAATTGTGGCAAAATGGTGTGCAATACTTGCTTGCTGCCGACAATGGCATCGGTTGGGCAAACACGAATGCATTTGCCACAACCAATACAGTTTTCTTCATCAATAAACGCTTTATATTCTTGTTTAGTTTGCATAATCATTTCTTGCATTAACTTAAACCTACTATATTACCATCTTTGTCAATATCGATTTGCCGATAAGCAGGGTTAGTGCCTAATCCCGGCATGGTCATCACGTTTCCAGCATAAACACGAATAAAACCAGCTCCAGCTGAAATCGCTAAGTGACTAATATCGACATCAAAATCGGTAGGTACATTTTTTAGATTTGCATCCGCACTAATTGACATTGGTGTTTTAGCAATACAAAGAGGCAACTGGTCCAGTTTTAGTGCTTCGATCTCTTTGATATTTTCAAGTGCAGTAGCCGATAAATTAGCTTTGTTGGCACCATACTTTTTCACCATAGTTTGAATTTTATCTACTAGAGGCATGTTGTCAGGATAAGGTAGTTTGATTTCGTTTGGTGTATCACATGCTTTAATCACGTGCTTAGCTAGTTTTTCTGCGCCTTTACCACCTTGAGTGAAAACTTCACTTACTTCACAGGCAAATGCACCATGCTCAATTGCATATTTTTGTAAAAATGCCAACTCTTCTTCGCTATCATGTGGAAAACGGTTAATGGCAACAATCACTTGTAGCCCATAACTTTTAGCATTGTTGATGTGCCACGCTAAATTAGCTGCACCAATTTCAAGTAATTCAATATTTGATTCTGAAATTTCTTTCGGGATTGCTTGTCCTGGTTTGATATTATATTTACCACTGTTCGATTTTAAGCTACGTACGGTAGCAACTAATACCACACACGAAGCTTTAGTACCCGCTTGGCGATATTTAATATTGAAGAATTTTTCCATGCCCATATCTGAGCCAAAACCAGCTTCAGTTACGACATAATCGGCAAGTTGCAAAGCAATGCGATCGGCAATGACAGAGGAGTTGCCATGGGCAATATTGGCGAAAGGTCCCGCATGAATAAGTACCGGCGTATTTTCAACTGTTTGCATCAGGTTTGGATTAATCGCATTTTTAAGTAATACTGTCATGGCGCCCGCAACTTCAAGTTGTTCTGCGGTAATTGCTTCGCCTTGAGTATTATAAGCTAAAATAATACGCCCAATGCGCGCACGCATATCGTGTAAATCTGAGGCTAATGCTAAAATTGCCATAAGTTCTGATGCTGCGGTTATCTCAAAGCCATCTTGACGTGTAATGCCATTAACGCCACCACCGACACCAACAGTAATTTTACGAAGTGCACGATCATTATGATCCATCACCCGTTTCCACACAATACGATTTACATCGATATTGAGACGTGGCAAGCCCGTTTGTGCGGTAAATTCATCGCCCAAGCGTTCTTCATGATAAAGGCGCGAATCTAATGCGGCTGATGCCAAATCATGAGCTGCGGTGATTGCGTGAATATCACCCGTTAAATGCAGATTTAAAGTTTCCATAGGTAATACTTCGGCTTGACCACCGCCAGCAGCACCACCTTTAACGCCAAATACAGGTCCTAAACTTGGTTGACGAATACAAGCAATTGCCGATTTACCAATGTAATTTAGTCCCTCACTTAGCCCGATTGTATTCACCGTTTTACCCTCACCAAGTGGAGTTGGCGTAATAGCGGTAACTAATACCAATTTGCCGTTAGGTTTGTTTTGGTTGGTTTTAAGAATGGATAAATCGATTTTTGCCACGTGTTTGCCATAAGGCAGGACAAACTCTTCTGGGATGTTGCATTGTTTAGCGATTTCAGTAATTGGGCGTAAAGGCATATTCGTTCTCATCTAACAATAAATTGGACTATCAGTATAAATAATTTAAATAGCCGAATAAAGCGACAATTTTATCTTTATTGATTTTCGGCACAAGTCACAATTATCTTGTTATAATAACTAAATACATTCAATAAAAGGAAATAGTTAAATGAATTGGTTTTCTGAGTATTCACTTTTTTTAGCTGAAACAGCAACAGTTGTTATTGCAATTTTAGCGATACTTATTTTTATATTAAGCCAACGCCGTAAGTCAGCAACGGTG
>NZ_LZGZ01000009.1:0-5647 GCF_001690515.1 Gilliamella sp. Fer4-1
TATATTACCTGAAATATTTTTATAGAAAATTGGCAATGTAACTACCTTATGATACACTGCCAAAATTCGAATAATTTGAGTTAATTATGGTGAATGGAACAGTCGATTATTTGGCTATAGGACAGCGGTTACGTGCTTATCGCATCGCTGCTTCGCTTAAAGCTGAAGATGTAGCTCAAAGCCTGAAAATATCAAGAGCAGCGGTTTATCGTTTAGAAAAAGGCGAAATCGTTAAAATTGAGACATTAGCTCGTTTAGCCCTATTGTTGGATACTTCTTTAGCTAGTTTACTTGGTATAGATACTGAATATTACTCTAGTGGTGAAGGCTTTTTTGAGCGAATGCGTCAGCTAGAAGAGCAATCAACCCACATCTATTCCCATTTTGATCCATTTTCTTTTTTATTAACTTCTCCAAACTATCTATCTCATTTAGCCATGATGCTTGAAGAATCAAGTGAATCGGCTGAGATGAAAAAATACGCAGTCATTTTATCAATTTTAAAATATCGTAAAACACAGTTTTACCAATCAGTTCCTAAAGTAATTAATTTGATTAGTTTGCGGAATATAGAGCGGTTTTTGCACCTTGGCTTAGTCGGCGATTTAACCATTTCGCCGGGTAAAAAATCTGAAAGAATGTTGTTGGCACGCAAAGAGATTTACCATTTAATTGAACTATTAGAACAACAATCTTATGTGCCAACTATTGCAATTACGCAACAAGCAATTCCATCGATTGCTTTCCAAATTTTTTATCAAAGCGAGACTCCAATTTCGCTAGCAATTAGCCCATTTCGATTAGGTGAGTTACCAAATGTAACAACGGGCATTGCATCGATTACCTCATCGCCTGACGCAATTAAACGTTATCGTTCATTATTTGATAAACTATGGCAAAATAGCGCTAAAGAGCAACAAGCCATTGATTTGCTAAAAGCAACGTTAGATAAATTTTAAAGAATATTAAAGAGAGTCATTATGTTATCCTTAACATTACAACCCATAAAAAGATTTAATGGCACCATTAACTTGCCAGGATCAAAAAGTGTTTCTAATCGAGCACTATTACTATCCGCTTTGAGCCAAGGCGATACTCGCTTAACAAATTTACTCGATAGTGACGATGTTCGTTACATGCTTGATGCATTGACGGCTCTCGGTGTGAAATATCAATTATCCCATGATCGTACTATTTGTGATATTAAAGGTGCAGGTGGCAAACTATGCTCTTCACATGCATTAGAACTATTTTTAGGTAATGCAGGCACAGCAATGCGTCCTTTAGCAGCTGCGCTATGCCTTGGCCACAATAACATTGTATTAACTGGCGAGCCACGTATGAAAGAGCGCCCAATTGGTCATTTAGTGGATGCATTGCGTCAAGGAGGGGCTAAAATTGACTATCTTGAAAATGATGGTTATCCTCCGTTACATATTCATGGTGGTTTCATCGGAGGAAAAATTCAAGTTGATGGTTCTGTATCAAGCCAATTTCTAACAGCACTATTAATGGCTGCGCCATTAGCTGAACAAGATACCGAGATAACTATTATTGGTGATTTGGTATCTAAACCTTATATCGATATTACTTTAAAAATGATGGCGATATTTGGTGTTACAGTTGTTAATCAAAACTACCAAACTTTCATGATTAAAGCGAATCAAAGTTACCAATCCCCGAAAAATTACTTGGTTGAAGGCGACGCTTCTTCTGCATCTTATTTTCTAGCCGCAGCCGCCATTAAAGGTGGCACTGTAAGAGTAACAGGGATAGGTAAAGAAAGTTTACAAGGAGATACACAATTCGCTCATGTTTTAGAAAAAATGGGTGCTAAAGTGACTTGGGCTGATGATTATATAGAATGTTCGCATGGTCAATTAAATGGTATTGATATGGATATGAATCATATTCCTGATGCGGCAATGACGATTGCAACCACCGCTTTATTCGCTAAAGGGAAAACCACTATTCGTAATATTTATAATTGGCGAGTTAAAGAAACTGATCGTTTATACGCTATGGCAACAGAATTACGTAAGGTCGGAGCAATGGTTGAAGAGGGTCGAGATTATATTACTATTGAGCCACCGGCAAAATTAGCCCACGCTGAAATTGAAACTTATAATGATCACCGTATTGCCATGTGTTTTTCACTTGTTTCGCTATCCGATACACCTGTGACAATTTTGGATCCTAAATGCACCATGAAAACATTTCCAGATTACTTTGAACAATTTAAAAGATTAAGTGAATAATAGTATGAATAACACTATCCCAGTTATAGCCGTTGATGGACCCAGTGGAGTAGGAAAGGGTACACTTTGCCAAGCGTTAGCGAATCATTTTAATTGGCACCTTTTGGACTCGGGGGCAATTTATCGTGTACTGGCATTATCGGCGTTGGAAAAAAATATTGCACTAGATGATGAGAATCAGTTAGCTAACTTAGCATTAAATTTACCTTTATCTTTTGACACAAGTTATATTGAAGTTAAAGTGCGATTAAATGGGATTGATGTGTCTAAAAATATTCGCACAGAGCAAACAGGCGGGGCAGCATCAAAAGTGGCTTCGCTTAATCAAGTTAGAGTTGCGTTATTACAACGCCAGCGTGATTTTAGACAGGCTCCAGGATTGATTGCTGATGGTCGAGATATGGGTACGGTTGTTTTTGCTGATGCGCCAGTCAAAATCTTCCTTGATGCAAGCGCCCAGTCTCGTGCAGAAAGAAGGATGAAACAGTTGCAAGATAAGCAGAATCATGCTAAATTTGCCAACATTTTGCAGGAAATAACTGCGCGTGATGAACGCGATCGTAATCGAGCCATTGCACCGTTAAAGCCTGCTGTTGATGCGCTAATAATTGATACCACATCGCTGTCTATTCAAGATGTTTTTAATCAATCTATTGCGTATATAAACGAAAAACTTGCGTTGTAAGCTAGCTTACGGCGTGAACTAAGCTCCATTATATGGATGAGTGGAGTATCGTAAACAACCCCACAAGACATGATGTAATGTGGACGTTAATATTAATTTAAGTATATAAATATGACTGAATCTTTTGCTCAACTCTTTGAAGAGTCTTTAAATCAGCTAGACACTCGTTCTGGTAATATGATCCGTGGTACTGTCGTTGCAATCGACAAAGATGTTGTTTTAGTTGATGCTGGATTAAAATCTGAATCAGCAATCCCAGTAGAGCAGTTTAAAAATGCCCAAGGCGAATTAGAAGTTCAAGTTGGCGACGTTGTTGACGTTGTACTTGACTCAATTGAAGATGGCTTTGGTGAAACCATCTTATCTCGTGAAAAAGCTAAACGCCATGAAGCGTGGTTAGTATTAGAAAAAGCAGTTGAAGATGCTGCAACAGTTTTAGGTGTTATCAATGGTAAAGTTAAAGGTGGCTTTACGGTTGATCTTAATGGCGTACGTGCGTTCCTTCCTGGTTCACTTGTTGACGTTCGTCCATTACGCGATACTTCTCATATCGAAAACAGAGAAATTGAATTAAAAGTTATTAAGTTAGATCAAAAACGCAACAACGTTGTTGTATCACGTCGTGCGGTTATTGAATCTGAAAATAGCGCAGAAAGAGAACAACTTCTTGAAAATCTACAAGAAGGTTCAGAAGTTAAAGGTATTATCAAAAATCTTACTGATTACGGTGCATTTGTTGATCTTGGTGGAGTTGACGGTTTACTTCATATCACTGATATGGCTTGGAAACGTGTTAAACACCCAAGTGAAGTGGTTGAAGTAGGACAAGAATTACTTGTTAAAGTACTTAAATTTGATAAAGACCGCTCACGTGTTTCTCTTGGCTTAAAACAATTAGGCGAAGATCCATGGGTTTCAATCGCTAAACGTTACCCAGAAGGTACTAAAGTAACAGGTAAAGTAACCAACTTAACTGATTATGGTTGCTTTGTTGAAATTGAAACTGGCGTTGAAGGTTTAGTACACGTTTCTGAAATGGATTGGACAAACAAAAACATTCATCCTTCTAAAGTTGTTAGCCTTGGTGATGAAGTTGAAGTTGTGGTACTTGAAATTGATGAAGAACGTCGTCGTATTTCTCTTGGCCTTAAACAATGTAAACCAAACCCATGGTTACAATTTGCTGATTCGCATAGCAAAGGCGATAAAGTTAGTGGTAAGATCAAATCAATCACTGATTTTGGTATCTTCATCGGCTTAGAAGGTGGTATTGATGGTTTAGTTCATCTTTCTGATATTTCTTGGAATATGCCAGGCGAAGAAGCCGTTAAAGCTTATAAGAAAGGCGATGATATCGAAGCTGTTGTACTACAAGTTGATGCAGAACGTGAGCGTATCTCTTTAGGTATTAAGCAACTAGAAGACGATCCATTTAGCAGTTTTGCTTCTAACTTCAAAAAAGGTGCAATTGTTAAAGGAAATGTGACTGCAGTTGATGCTAAAGGCGCAACCGTTGAAATTGCAGATGGTATTGAAGGTTATTTAAAAGCACAAGATATTGCTCGTGAGCGTATTGAAGATGCAACAACTGCATTAAAAGTTGGTGATGAAGTTGAAGCTAAAATTATCAATATCGATCGTAAAACTCGTGCAATTTCGTTATCAGTGCGTGCAAAAGATGAAGCTGACGAAAAAGAAGCACTTGCGGCTGTAAATAATTCTTCAACTCAAGAAGATGCATCATTTACTAATGCAATGGCTGAAGCATTCAAAGCTGCGTCAAAAACTGAGTAAAAAATGTTTATGTAAAGAGTAAAGAGGGCTTGCCCTCTTTTTCTTTTGTGGTATAGAATGGATAAATTCCATGCCACATAAAAAATTAGGAGTGATCATGAACAGATCAGATTTAGTAGAACGAATTGTAAACTGGCGGACTCACCTTCCTGTGCAACTAGTTGATGATTCGGTTAGAGATATCATCGAGCAGATCGCTTTAGCCATGGAAGGTAACGATCGTGTAGAAATTCGAGGCTTTGGTAGTTTTAGTTTAAATTATCGAGCTCCACGCAAAGCTAGAAATCCAAGAACTGGTGGTAATGTTGAAGTCAAACATAAGTACATTCCTCATTTCAAACCAGGTAAAGAGTTACGTGAAAGAGTAAACAACGCTGCAAAAGCATAATATCTGGTTTCTATTTTTAACTAAAAGCCTTTGAGTAAAATCAATGGCTTTTTTATTTTAAATAATGCCATTACTGTTATTTAATAACACTCATCAGTTTAGTAAACTCATTTACTCCTATTGATTAGCTAAGATCTTCTCATATTTTGCTCTTCATCATTATGAATTTTTTATAATTTTTAAAATTTGAAAGACCATTAACAATTTTAGTAAATTGTTAATGGTTTAATGATCAAATTGGAAGACTTCTCAAAAATTTCAAAACCATTTATTTTTTTATGATAGTAAGTGATAGGCTAGTTGTTAGTTTAGACTAACAATAGTAGGCACTAATGAGACAATGTTGTTCCCTTGATTTAATGGCTATTATGTTTTCATTAGGTTGCCTACCATTACTATTTTTACCACATTTATTCTCTGATTTTCAGTGGTATTTTATTGCTATTATCTTAGTTATTTTGTTGTTAGTGACCCCAGATAAATTTCGTTGGCTTTTATCTATTTTTATTATATTTTGTTTAG
>NZ_LZGZ01000010.1:0-5563 GCF_001690515.1 Gilliamella sp. Fer4-1
AACAATCTATTGAAAACATAAAAACTGAATTTACAAATAGCAAATTAAATTATAAAAAAATCAGCAAAAATAGTAATCAACAAATTGTATTACAATTTGATAATACGGATGATCGCAATAAAGGTATTACTAAAATTAATGGATTGCGAGATTACAAAGTAGCTTCTCAAACAGACAGCAGTATTGTTGTCGATATCAGTGAACAACGTTTACAACAAACTAAAAATGATGCTGTGCAACAAAATACCACTATTTTACGTAATCGTGTTAATCAACTAGGCGTTGCCGAACCTATTGTTCAACGCCAAGGTGCTGATCGTATTGTAGTTGAATTACCAGGTATTCAAGACACCGCGTTAGCTAAGCGTATTTTAGGGGCAACAGCGACGCTTGAGTTTAGACAAGTTAACGAAGAAAGCACACCAAATTTACCGGCCATTATCAATGGTGATATGCGCGTTCCTTATGGTTCAGAAATTCAGTATATGGAAAATGGACGTCCTGTATTACTTTATAAACGTATTGTATTAACAGGAAATCATATTACTGATTCTTCATATCGTGTTAATCCATATGGATTACCTGAAGTTGCTATTACGCTTGATGGCACAGGCGGTAAAAAAATGTTTGATTTTACTCAAAAAAATCTTCATAAATCGATGGCAACCTTATTTGTTGAATACAAAGATACAGGAAAACGCGATGAAAACGACAAGCCGATTCTTGAAAAACAAGAACGAGTTATTAACGTCGCGACTATTCAAGGTATTTTTAGTGATCGTTTCCAAGTAACGGGTATAGGTAGTATTGATGAAGCTAAAAATTTATCGCTATTATTACGTGCAGGGGCATTAATTGCACCGATCCAAATTATTGAGGAACGAACTGTTGGGCCATCCATGGGGCAAGAAAATATCACTCAAGGCTTAGAATCTTGTGTATGGGGTTTGGCGGTTTCAGTTATTTTTATGTTAGTAATGTATCGCCTATTTGGTGTGTTTGCTAGCCTTGCATTAGTTGCAAACTTAATTTTAATTGTTGGCGCAATGTCTTTACTTCCTGGGGCAACGCTAAGCATGCCGGGTATTGCTGGTATTGTATTGACCGTAGGTATGGCTGTTGATGCTAATGTACTGATTAACGAAAGAATAAAAGAAGAGCTGAGTAATGGTCGAAGTGTGCAACATGCAATTAATGAAGGATATGCAGGAGCTTGGAGCAGTATTTTTGATGCCAATCTTACTACTTTAATTACTGCGGTTATTCTTTATGCAGTTGGTACTGGTTCAATTAAAGGCTTTGCTATTACGTTAGGTATCGGTATCGTTACA
This sequence comes from Gilliamella sp. Fer4-1, assembly GCF_001690515.1. NCBI lineage: Bacteria > Pseudomonadati > Pseudomonadota > Gammaproteobacteria > Orbales > Orbaceae > Gilliamella > Gilliamella sp. Fer4-1. Next base: position 1,332 of record NZ_LZGZ01000010.1, read on the forward strand.
TCAATGTTTACATCGATTGTTGGTACTCGCGCATTAGCCAATCTTATTTATGGCGGTCGTCGCGTTAATAAGTTATCAATTTAGAGGTTTATTGTGATTATTAATAAAAAAGAAAATCATGATGTTAGAGAATTAAATCATGGTCGCAGAGTCCTCGACTTTTTAAAATTTGGCTTCGTTGCTTTTGTTATTTCTATGCTCTTAGTTGTAGCGTCTTTTGTCGTTATTTTTGTTAAAGGATTCAATCTAGGACAAGACTTCACTGGCGGAACAACAGTCGAGCTTACCGTAACAAAAAATGTTAATCTTGATGATATTCGTAATAGTTTACGCGATGCAGGCTATCATGAGCCGATAGTACAATATTACGGTAGTAGTAAAGATATCATCATTCGGTTACCTTCGGCTAAGCAAGAAGACAATACCTCATCGGCTATTGATAATGCGCTAGGTACAAAAATTTCCAATTTAATACATAAAGATATTGATGCAGATGCTCAAATCAAACGTATTGAATTTGTAGGTCCAACTGTTGGCGCTGAACTTGCTCAAGATGGTATTTTGGCAATCTGTGCCGCATTAGTTTGTATTTTAATCTATATTGCATTCCGTTTTGAGTGGCGATTTGGTACTGGAGCGGTTGTTGCTTTAGCGCATGATGTCGTCATTACTGCAGGTTATCTATCACTATTTGAACGAGAATTAGATTTAACGATTATTGCTGCCATGTTATCCATCATTGGTTATTCACTCAACGATACTATTGTTGTCTTTGATAGAATTCGTGAAAATTTTAGAAAGATACGCCGTGCAGAACCTTATGATGTAATTAATATCTCATTAACGCAAACGTTGCATCGTACTTTAATGACATCAGGGACAACACTTGTTGTGGTGATTATTCTATATATCTTTGGTGGTTCAATGTTAAAAGGATTTTCTGAAACATTAGGGGTAGGTATTGTGCTTGGTACCATCTCATCAATTTATGTGGCGGCTTATATGTCACTTAAATTAGGCGTAAAAAGAGAACACTTTATGCCACCAAAAATTGAAGCAGAAGGAGCTGATCAACCTTCAATATTACGCTAATTGTTTAAACTCTGCCATTAATTGGCAGAGTTTCATTAGACTATTTTTAAAACAAATGATACCAAATTGATTGACACCTACCCTTTAGTTGCATATTATTAGCCACAGTTTTATCCCTTTCTTTTGGGGCCATAGCTCAGCTGGGAGAGCGCAACGCTGGCAGCGTTGAGGTCAGGGGTTCGATCCCCCTTGGCTCCACCAATTTAATAAATGGTAACATTCTTTAAAGCATACCAAACCTAGCAATTTTAGAACTAAAATTTGTTGGTGATAAAATTATTTAAAGATTGCAACAAATGGAATTAGACTCTTTCGAAAAACGACGTAACACCACATTAGATGAAATATTAAACAAAGGCGCTTTGTTAACTGGATCATCATGTTGAAAAAATAGCCACCAAGCAAAAACTGCCATCCAAAATATTTTAGCTTTGGTTAATCAAATATGATTAATCTACCGCATTAATTAATTGAGATAAAAGCCTAATTCTTTAGTGTAAAAACAAGATACTTTTTCCTTTTCAATTAAAACAATTATTGCATTAGGCCTATGTATCTTTTGCCTTAATTTTTCTAGATGGTGCTGTTCTAGTTGTGGAATTGCACTTTTTATTCTATTCCATTTTGATACACTAATTGTAAGATGGCTTTGTTCCCAAGCATATTCACTACTACTACAGTAAGGAACGATTTTATCATCTTGCTGATAAGCTAAATAAAGATCAATATTATCTCTTGATAAACGGGTAGATACTTCAATTTCATGATCCCATTCAGCATTGAATTGCTCTCGGCTATAACAATTTTTAAAATTCAATATCATACTTTTAGCTTGTGAACTTTGCCCAAGTTGTTGTCCTAATTCTTTATAAAAAACCGCTTGTAAACCTTTTGGTGGCTCAAGATCGCTATGATAAACTGATTCAATGAGTAATCTGGCATCTTCGGGCATTTTTATGGCGCCTTTTTGACGTAAGATTCGTTGCGTGAACCATAAATAAGCATGATTAGCGTAAACATACTTAGTATTGCCAAATTCTGGGTAATCTAGCCATTCTTCGGTTGGATTGTCATTCCAAGTTGGCGCAAATATCGTTAATATTGGTTTATCTCGATCATCGCAAGGTTGATTTTGGTTTGTGGATAGTTTGATATTTCCTTGTTTATCTCGTACATGTCGTTGTAAACGACCTGCACGTTGTATCAATAAATCAATTGGGGCAATATCACTAATCATTTCGTCAAAATCGAGATCTAATGATTGCTCAATGACTTGAGTTGCAATAATGATCTTTCCTGAGCGAATTGTGTGATTTGAGGTTTTTCCTGCCCATGCTAACGTTTTTTGTTCGATATCCAAGCGATCACAATATGCAAAGCGACTATGAAATAGCAAGATTTGTTTACTATCAATATTCAACTCTTGCTGTAGTTGTTGATATAAACTAATTGCGTCAGCCACACTGTTTTTTATCCAGCAAATAATTTTCCCTTGCTGGATGGCAATCTTAATTTTTTCTATACCAGAATCAATACTATCAATCCAGTCAATATCAACTTGCCGCTTTACTTCATCTCTTGTCTCTATTGCTTGTTCGACTAAGCCCTGTTGATTGAGTTGTGTCAATAAAGGAAAAGGTAAATCTGAATTTAGCGTTAAAGGCGATTGATTTGAATTTAATCCTTTATAAAAAGCATTAAGCAATTTTTCACGTAGAAAAAAGGGTAAAGTTGCGGTAAGTATAATCGCACTCCCTCCTTGTGAAAAATGATACTGTAACAGTGATTCTAATAATTTCGCCATATAACTATCATAAGCATGAACTTCATCTAAAATCAGTAACTTATGTCGTAGTCCTAATAGCCGCAACGATTGATGTTTAAACGGCATAACTGCCATTAAAGCTTGATCTAGCGTTCCAACTCCAACTTCAGCAAGCAATGATTTTTTTCGTGTGTCAACAAACCACTCATTACACTCGCTACTCGCTGAATTTTCATTTGTGAGGTATTTGGGTTGACTAAGATTATCCAAATTAATGACTGTTTGGGTAAAATTGGGATTCATATAACTTGCACCATGAGCTAGAACAAGCGATGGATGGCTGTTAGATCGATATAATTGCCCATATACCTGTGCTGTGCGTTGATATATTGCATTTGCGGTAGCTTGAGTTGGTAAGCCAATATAAATCCCTTGTGCTTTCCCTGCTGCCATTAATCGATGTGCCAAAATCATTGAAGCTTCTGTTTTACCCGCTCCAGTAACATCTTCCATAATAAATAACTCTGGGCCATTATCTGATAGTTGGCAAGATAATGCTTGCTGTTGTAAGGGGGTTGGTTTTTCAATAAATGGAAATAAGTTTTGGATACCATTGAAAGGCATAATAGGGGATTGTTGAGGTAAAGCCGCTACGGCTTTTTCAGCTCTAACTAGAGCGTAGTTTAACCAATATTCTGACAATTCCATCACATTTGAAGAAAAGGGGAAAAATTGTTGGTTGGAACCTAACCAATCACTAATAACGGTTATTGCCGCTAATAGCCAACTTAGTTTGTTAAGATTTTTACGGAATGTTTTGTCAAAAAAGCGGGTGTGGTAACTGGCTAAATTATTATCCACAATAAACAGTTGATTAATTGCTTTAATATAACCTAATGAAGCTTGCTTATCTTGTGTGTTAAATGATGAGTTACCATTGGCATCCAATATAGGCGGTTTACCATGATGGCCTGTCATGATTAATAACCAGATATTATATACCTGTTCAATATTATAATTGTATGATTCTAGCTGTATTTCTGATTTTTCAATTAAATAGTTCTGCCATAACCAGTGTCCAAGCGAATCATGTCGGGTAGTGTAACTTTTTGCTGGATCGGCGGCGACGAGCTTGGGATTATTATGCTTGAATAATTGCTGGAACCCATTAGCAAATTTACCAATATCATGCCAAGCTAAAAAGTAGGCAAACCAAAGGGCTGCGTTTTCCATCTCATCTGATGAGAAGCCAAGTTGCTCAAATAATTCAGCAGAATAAAAATAATTCTTTTTAACAATATGGTATCCACAAGCAGCGACATCTAAATTGTGATAAGCCAGTAGGTGATAATCATCGCTATCATCGCTATTGTCC
>NZ_LZGZ01000011.1:0-2331 GCF_001690515.1 Gilliamella sp. Fer4-1
TAGGTAAAGCATAATGCATATATACTGTATATATTGCCAATGCAGTAGTCATCAATAATAGGCTAATAATAAGTAACGCTAGCTTACTTGGATATTTAAAAATTTTAAGACACAATGAAATTAGCCCACCAAGAAAAAATCCAGTACAAGCACCACCGATATGTGCCATATTATCAATTGAAGGCAATAATCCTAATCCAGCGGTTAAAATTAAACTTAGTAGCATTGCCTTAACTGGCATTTCTTGTATATTGGTTTTAAACACTAAGCTATAGGCTAACAATGCAGTAATAACACCTAAAATAGCACCTGATGCACCACAACTAATTACATTATGGTGAATTGTGGCAATATCGCTTGATAAGCTTCCTACTAAACCAGAGAAAAAATAAATACCAATAAAAGCAATGCGAGGTATACGCTGTTCTAAAATTGGTCCAATACTCCATAATGCTAGCATGTTCATGGCTAAGTGAGTAAAACCTACGTGCATAAATAAATTGGTAAACATACGCCAATATTGACCAGAAAAAGTCAGTTCTGCTACATCGGCTCCCCAATCAATTAAAAAATGATTTTCATACAAGGTTGAAAAACCTCGGCTATCAAGCAATCTAAATGCAAAAAAGCAAAAAATGTTTACAACAACCAGGGTTGAAGTGATTTTAGATTGATTTGCGTAATATTTAAGGTCATTTAAAGCGCTCATCAAAAAATCCTTTTAAATCGTTTTGTATCATTAAATGGTATATTAATAATAAATGGCATATTAACAATGTACAGGCTTAATTTAGTCGTTTACCTAATATCAGCAAATCACACTGAACATTATCAAGTTCAGCAATTTTGGGAAGAAAGCCCCATTGTTCATATTGCATTTTTTTAAATAAATTAACGCTAGGTAAATTATGCCCAAAAACGTAGCTAAAAATTGCCTCAATTCCAGTTTTTTGGGCAAATTTTTCAATTTCAGCTACCATAAATTGGCCAATTTTTTTACCACGAAAATCTTGATGAAGATATAAGCTAATCTCAACAGTTTTATAAAATGCAGGACGACCATAAAACGAAGATAAACTAATCCAACCACAAGGTTGATTTTGGTATTTTATTAGCCAAATTGGACGATTATGTGGATTATGTTGGTGAAACCAGTCTAATCGACTCTCAACAGAAACCGGCTCCGTGTCGGCAGTGACTTGCCTACCGGCAATTGTTGAATTATAAACATCAACAATAAAAGGCAAATCGGTTAATGTGGCATCTTGATAAGTAATCATAGCTTTTGTTATAAGTGATTAAAGTAATTTTATTGTAGTTTTATTATTTGTTTTAGGCAATAAAAGATATTTTTTCAACAAAGAAGATAAAAGCCTATCGTTTGTTATTTTATCAAATAATATTAGGATAATATTGTTTAATAATACTGGATGCTGACCAAATGGGTTGTTATCATCCTACCAAAATCCTTGCCAACCCTTTTTTTTAACAATAAATTAAAGTAAATAAAAACAAATAGTTAAAATGATGCCTAATAAAAGGGTTTTTGAAAATAAAAATCTTATTTGCCTTTTATTAAACAACGTTTATAGTATATTCGATTCTAGTTTACCGCCGTGTAGGCGGTTTAGAAAAAACGACAGTAATTTTAAGAGTCGGCGGATTTGTTTACCGCCGTGTAGGCGGTTTAGAAAACAATTTGCGGATTTGGGTCAAATTTCTGCATGTTTACCGCCGTGTAGGCGGTTTAGAAAACAGTAGTTAAATCGGCACAACGAAGTGTGTCGTTTACCGCCGTGTAGGCGGTTTAGAAATTGCCAGCTTAAAATCTCACGACCTGGGTCAAGTTTACCGCCGTGTAGGCGGTTTAGAAATGATTTTGTTGTAATGAATAAAGATGGATTAAGTTTACCGCCGTGTAGGCGGTTTAGAAAAAATAGTAAGCGGTCGGATTTTTTATGTAGATGTTTACCGCCGTGTAGGCGGTTTAGAAAATAGGGGAATATTTTCTCCTGTGGAAAGTATTGTTTACCGCCGTGTAGGCGGTTTAGAAACTAAATTTATAGATGGCGATATTCGAGAACAAGTTTACCGCCGTGTAGGCGGTTTAAATATTTTTCTTTATTGTTATATAGATCATGCCTGCCACTAATATATAGTCGTATTTCGCCAATTAAAAAGTTAAATAAAATCAATGGGTTTTCTGAACTGTTTTTATATTTATTTTTGTTAGTTAACTCACATTATTTTTAAGTCAATTCATCTTCTCTTTAAATTAGAAAACATAAAATATTGTAATGTTAAATAAATATGTTAACGTGCCTTATGTTG
>NZ_LZGZ01000012.1:0-19550 GCF_001690515.1 Gilliamella sp. Fer4-1
CAACAATTGACGTTAATTACAGAAGAAGCACCGGCTAACTCCGTGCCAGCAGCCGCGGTAATACGGAGGGTGCGAGCGTTAATCGGAATGACTGGGCGTAAAGGGCATGTAGGCGGATAATTAAGTTAGGTGTGAAAGCCCTGGGCTCAACCTAGGAATTGCACTTAAAACTGGTTAACTAGAGTATTGTAGAGGAAGGTAGAATTCCACGTGTAGCGGTGAAATGCGTAGAGATGTGGAGGAATACCGGTGGCGAAGGCGGCCTTCTGGACAGATACTGACGCTGAGATGCGAAAGCGTGGGGAGCAAACAGGATTAGATACCCTGGTAGTCCACGCTGTAAACGATGTCGATTTGGAGTTTGTTGCCTAGAGTGATGGGCTCCGAAGCTAACGCGATAAATCGACCGCCTGGGGAGTACGGCCGCAAGGTTAAAACTCAAATGAATTGACGGGGGCCCGCACAAGCGGTGGAGCATGTGGTTTAATTCGATGCAACGCGAAGAACCTTACCTGGTCTTGACATCCACAGAATCCTGTAGAGATATGGGAGTGCCTTCGGGAACTGTGAGACAGGTGCTGCATGGCTGTCGTCAGCTCGTGTTGTGAAATGTTGGGTTAAGTCCCGCAACGAGCGCAACCCTTATCCTTTGTTGCCATCGGTTTGGCCGGGAACTCAAAGGAGACTGCCGTTGATAAAGCGGAGGAAGGTGGGGACGACGTCAAGTCATCATGGCCCTTACGACCAGGGCTACACACGTGCTACAATGGCGTATACAAAGGGAGGCGACCTCGCGAGAGCAAGCGGACCTCATAAAGTACGTCTAAGTCCGGATTGGAGTCTGCAACTCGACTCCATGAAGTCGGAATCGCTAGTAATCGTGAATCAGAATGTCACGGTGAATACGTTCCCGGGCCTTGTACACACCGCCCGTCACACCATGGGAGTGGGTTGCACCAGAAGTAGATAGCTTAACCTTCGGGAGGGCGTTTACCACGGTGTGGTTCATGACTGGGGTGAAGTCGTAACAAGGTAACCGTAGGGGAACCTGCGGTTGGATCACCTCCTTACGAAGAGCTCGTAAGTGTTCACACAGATTGTTTGTTTAGAAGAAAGAGTCACTTTATTGGGTCTGTAGCTCAGGTGGTTAGAGCGCACCCCTGATAAGGGTGAGGTCGGTGGTTCAAGTCCACTCAGACCCACCAATTCTACTTGTTAAGCTGATTTTAGCTTGATTGGTTGATGAAGTGAGACAATGGGGCTATAGCTCAGCTGGGAGAGCGCCTGCCTTGCACGCAGGAGGCCAGCGGTTCGATCCCGCTTAGCTCCACCATTAAAGATATCTCTATTATTCGATGATGAAAAAATTATGTTTGTATTTACTTGAGTTAAAAGATGAGTGAATAGAAAGATAAAGCTCTTTAATAATTAGGAACAAGCTGAAAGAAACGAGTTCTCGTTTTTACGGAAAGTTTTTATTTTTGGTTTAATGATATATTTGATAAATATTGAGTTAAGCTGATTAAATTAAAAGTATTGAAGTAAAAAAGAGAAAAAAGCGTAAATTGAAAACCAAGACAACTGTGAGTTGTAAGGTTAAGAAATTAAGCGTACACGGTGGATGCCTAGGCAATCAGAGGCGAAGAAGGACGTGTTAATCTGCGAAAAGCGACGGTGAGCCGATAAAAGGCGCTATAGCCGTTGATGTCCGAATGGGGAAACCCAGTGTAGGTGACTACACTATCATCTGATGAATACATAGTCAGATGAGGCGAACCGGGAGAACTGAAACATCTAAGTACCCCGAGGAAAAGAAATCAACCGAGATTCCCTAAGTAGCGGCGAGCGAAAGGGGAGGAGCCCAAGCGGGTAGCATGATGTATTAGTGGAAGCGTCTGGAAAGTCGCACGATAGAGGGTGAAAGTCCCGTACATGAAAATGCATGATGTGGAAGCTTATAGAGTAGGGCGGGACACGTGATATCCTGTCTGAAGAAGGGGGGACCATCCTCCAAGGCTAAATACTCCTGATTGACCGATAGTGAACCAGTACCGTGAGGGAAAGGCGAAAAGAACCCCGGGAGGGGAGTGAAATAGATCCTGAAACCGTGTACGTACAATCAGTGGGAGCTGTTACCGTTGGGTAATAGTGACTGCGTACCTTTTGTATAATGGGTCAGCGACTTATATTCTGTAGCGAGGTTAACCGAATAGGGGAGCCGAAGGGAAACCGAGTATTAACTGTGCGTTAAGTTGCAGGGTATAGACCCGAAACCCGGTGATCTAGCCATGGGCAGGTTGAAGGTTGGTTAACACTAACTGGAGGACCGAACCGACTAATGTTGAAAAATTAGCGGATGACCTGTGGCTGGGGGTGAAAGGCCAATCAAACCGGGAGATAGCTGGTTCTCCCCGAAAGCTATTTAGGTAGCGCCTCATGAGTAACTGTTGGGGGTAGAGCACTGTTTCGGCTAGGGGGCCATCCCGGCTTACCAACCCGATGCAAACTCCGAATACTGACAAGTTTAATCATGGGAGACACACGGCGGGTGCTAACGTTCGTCGTGAAGAGGGAAACAACCCAGACCGCCAGCTAAGGTCCCAAAGTCATAGTTAAGTGGGAAACGAAGTGGGAAGGCTTAGACAGCTAGGATGTTGGCTTAGAAGCAGCCATCATTTAAAGAAAGCGTAATAGCTCACTAGTCGAGTCGGCCTGCGCGGAAGATGTAACGGGGCTAAAACTATGCACCGAAGCTGCGGCAGTGCACGCAAGTGTATTGGGTAGGGGAGCGTTCTGTAAGCCGTAGAAGGTGTGTTGTGAGGCATGCTGGAGGTATCAGAAGTGCGAATGCTGACATAAGTAACGATAAAGCGGGTGAAAAGCCCGCTCGCCGGAAGACCAAGGGTTCCTGTCCAACGTTAATCGGGGCAGGGTGAGTCGACCCCTAAGGAGAGGCCGAAGGGCGTATCTGATGGGAAACGGGTTAATATTCCCGTACTGGTTATAACTGCGATGGGGGGACGAAGAAGGCTAGGTTTACCACCTATTGGATGGTGGGTTAAGCATGTAGGCGTGTGATTAGGCAAATCCGGTCACTGAGACGCTGAGGTGTGATGACGATGCACTAAGGTGCAGAAGTAATTGATGCCCTGCTTCCAGGAAAATCCTCTAAGCTTCAGGTTATAATCAATCGTACCCGAAACCGACACAGGTGGTCAGGTAGAGAATACTCAGGCGCTTGAGAGAACTCGGGTGAAGGAACTAGGCAAAATGGTGCCGTAACTTCGGGAGAAGGCACGCTGATGTTAATTGAAGTCCCATGCGGATGGAGGTGAAATCAGTCGAAGATACCAGCTGGCTGCAACTGTTTAATAAAAACACAGCACTGTGCAAACACGAAAGTGGACGTATACGGTGTGACGCCTGCCCGGTGCTGGAAGGTTAATTGATGGGGTTATGCTTATGCAGAAGCTCTTGATCGAAGCCCCAGTAAACGGCGGCCGTAACTATAACGGTCCTAAGGTAGCGAAATTCCTTGTCGGGTAAGTTCCGACCTGCACGAATGGCGTAATGATGGCCAGGCTGTCTCCACCCGAGACTCAGTGAAATTGAAATTGCCGTGAAGATGCGGTGTACCCGTGGCAAGACGGAAAGACCCCGTGAACCTTTACTATAGCTTGACAGTGAACATTGAGCCTTAATGTGTAGGATAGGTGGGAGACAAAGAAGTGTGTACGCCAGTATGCATGGAGTCGCCCTTGAAATACCACCCTTTAATGTTTGATGTTCTAACCTATACTTCTGAATCGAGGTAAGGGACACTGTCTGGTGGGTAGTTTGACTGGGGCGGTCTCCTCCCAAAGAGTAACGGAGGAGCACGAAGGTTAGCTAATCCTGGTCGGACATCAGGAGGTTAGTGCAATGGCAAAAGCTAGCTTGACTGCGAGAGTGACGGCTCGAGCAGGTACGAAAGTAGGTCATAGTGATCCGGTGGTTCTGAATGGAAGGGCCATCGCTCAACGGATAAAAGGTACTCCGGGGATAACAGGCTGATACCGCCCAAGAGTTCATATCGACGGCGGTGTTTGGCACCTCGATGTCGGCTCATCACATCCTGGGGCTGAAGTAGGTCCCAAGGGTACGGCTGTTCGCCGTTTAAAGTGGTACGCGAGCTGGGTTTAGAACGTCGTGAGACAGTTCGGTCCCTATCTGCCATGGGCGTAGGAAAATTGAGAGGGTTTGCTTCTAGTACGAGAGGACCGAAGTGAACGCACCGCTGGTGTTCGGGTTGTGATGCCAATTGCATTGCCCGGTAGCTACGTGCGGAATAGATAAGTGCTGAAAGCATCTAAGTACGAAACTAGCCTTGAGATGAGTTTTCCCTGAAGAGATTCAGTAAGGTCCGTTTGAGACTAAGACGTAGATAGGTCAGGTGTGTAAGTGTAGTGATACATTGAGCTAACTGATACTAATGAACCGAGAGTCTTAACCTTACAACTCGGAGTTGTTTTGGAGTTACGCGATTGGATGATTGAAGTTGATATTTTTAGAGAGATTGACTTTAAATTGTTTAATAAATGATAGAGCAGTTTGTTCTGGATTGAGCAATTGCTGTGGATATGAGATAATACACGGTAATTGAGAGAAGAGAAGACAGGATATGTCTGGCGGTAATAGCGCGGTGGTCCCACCTGACCCCATGCCGAACTCAGAAGTGAAACGCCGTAGTGCCGATGGTAGTGTGGGTATTACCCATGTGAGAGTAGGGTGCCGCCAGACTTTTAAATTTAGTGAAGCCCAGCAGCGATGCTGGGCTTTTTTACGTTTGTTATTTTATTGGTAATGGATTTCTTATTTGTATAGTAATATCTAGAGCGGATAGCTCGAAGAATAACGGATTGAAGATGATAAGTTGATGTTGGAATGAAATGAGTTCACTAATAGCCTTTAATAAACCGTTTAATGTTGTGACACAATTTTCGGTGCATGGAAAATATCAAACATTAAAAGACAGTTATTATACTAATAGCTTTTTACTTAGAGTACGTTGATTGTTAGTTCATCAACTGGTTATAAAAGGTTTTTCCCTAATTGGGATGAGAAAATTTTAATGATGGCTGTGGTTACTAAGTTTGGCTTAATGCCGACGTGAATAAGACTACAGTTTTATGCTGACCGACATCCTAGCTAGTAGTTTGCGGGCTGGTAAATTAGGTAACTTTGTTGAGTTACCCACTTTTTCAATACAAGATGAAAGTGCCAAATAATTATTAATACCATGATGATGTATTCTAATATGAGTATTTCTTTATCACCGCTGATTGTAGGCTACTGTTATTGTAATTATTATTAATTAATGTTGGAATATGTGGTTGCTTATTTTGTTGAGCAAGCTTTTTATGAACTATTATATAGTTTACATAAAGATATATTTACATGATTAATTCATTTTTTTATTTATTTATTGCCACATGTATGAAACAATTTAGGTATTAAAAATAATTTTTTTTGAGGTAGTCAGTGATCGATAATGATGGCTACCGTCCAAATGTAGGAATAGTTATTTGCAACAGGTATGGTCAAGTACTTTGGGCTCGTCGGTATGGGCAAAATTCTTGGCAGTTTCCTCAGGGCGGAATAAAAATAAACGAAACGCCTGAACAGGCAATGTTTCGTGAATTAAATGAAGAAGTTGGTTTATCGTCAAAAGATGTGAAGATTTTATCTGTTACTAATGGTTGGTTGCGATACAAACTACCCAAAAGAATGATCCGTTGGGAAAATCAGCCAGTTTGTATTGGTCAAAAACAGAAGTGGTTCTTATTAGAATTGATATCTGATGTGTCAGCAATTAATCTCAATATGTCTTCAACACCTGAATTTGATGATTGGAGATGGGTTAGTTATTGGTACCCTATTCGTCAGGTTATTGCTTTTAAAAGAGATGTCTATAGAAAGGCGATGAAGGAATTTTCTTTACCTGTGTTTGCTATACAATCTGAAATTGCACCCCCGATGGCTAATGTTTCAAAAAAGAAACGGTTTAACTTCTTTGCTCATAAACGAAAAAACAAAAAGCGTATTAAAAAATGAATCAATATTTACAATTTCCTAATTTTGATCCGATAGCTTTTTCTATTGGACCTATATCACTTCATTGGTATGGTGCTATGTATTTATTTGGGGTGCTCGGTGCTCTTTACTTGGCTAAACGCAGAGCAAATAAACCGAATAGCCAATGGACATCACAGCAAGTTGAAAATTTATTATTTTGGGGATTTTTAGGCCTTTTTATTGGTGGACGGCTAGGTTATGTGTTCTTCTATAACCTTGATGCTTTTATTAAAGATCCAGTAATTTTATTTAAAGTCTGGGAAGGAGGTATGTCTTTTCATGGAGGCTTAATTGGTGCTGTTTGTGTTATTGCTATTTTTGCTAAAAAGACAAATAAAAGTTTTATGCAAGTAGGTGATTTTGTTGCTCCTCTAGTTCCTATTGGTTTGATGTTTGGGCGGTTTGGTAATTTTATTAATGGGGAGCTTTGGGGACGAGTAACTGATTCGCCTATAGGCATGCTATTTCCAGCTTCCTCGCATGCCGATTTTATGTATGTTCAGACTCATCCAGAATGGTTTTCTCTATATTCTCAGTTAGATGGTATTTTACCAAGACATCCATCGCAGCTTTACGAAATGCTATTTGAAGGTGTTGTGCTGTTTATTATCTTAAATATTTTTATTCGAAAACCAAGACCAACGGGGGCTGTATCTGGGTTGTTTTTGCTTTGCTATGGTTTATTTAGATTTGTTATAGAATTTTTTAGACAGCCAGATGAGCAATTAGGTTTATTTTTAAATATTTTTAGTATGGGGCAAATTCTATGTTTACCAATGATTATTGGTGGCATTTTAATGATCTTACTTGCGTATAGATTTAATAAGAAGGCAAAAATACGATGAAACAATATTTAGCGTTAATGCAAAAAATTTTAGATGAGGGTACCTCTAAGCCAGATCGAACAGGCACAGGAACGCTATCTATTTTTGGTCATCAGATGCGATTTAATTTACAAGAAGGCTTTCCCCTTGTGACAACTAAAAAATGCCATTTACGTTCAATTATTCATGAATTACTCTGGTTTTTGAAGGGTGACACAAATATTAATTATTTAAAAGACAATAAAGTAACTATTTGGGATGAATGGGCTGATCAAAATGGTGATTTAGGTCCTGTATATGGTAAACAGTGGCGAGCATGGGGTGCTGATGATGGTCGTCAAATAGATCAAATTTCGCAGTTAATTGAGCAAATTAAAAATGATCCTGACTCTAGACGTATGATTGTTTCTGCTTGGAATGTCGGTGAATTAGACAAAATGGCATTAGCACCGTGCCATGCTTTTTTCCAATTTTATGTTGCAAATGGTAAGCTTTCTTGTCAGCTGTACCAGCGTTCTTGTGACGTATTTTTAGGGTTGCCGTTTAATATTGCAAGCTATTCTTTGTTAGTTCACATGATTGCACAGCAATGTGAATTACAAGTGGGTGAATTCGTGTGGACTGGTGGAGATACACATCTTTATTCCAATCATATGGAACAAGCCCATTTACAATTAAGTCGTGAGCCAAAAGTATTACCAAAGTTAATGATTAAACGTAAACCTCCAACAATTTTTGATTATAATTTTGATGACTTTGAAATTATGGATTATGATCCTTACCCAGCGATTAAAGCCCCTGTTGCAGTTTAAAGCTTGGTAAAGAATTTTCAGGAAATAGATACATTTTGTGTATGTTTTATTACTAAATAAAAATGAGAAAATAAATATTAGGGATTAATCAAATTATTTCCTAATGTTTATTTTAAATTATCATTTTTACTAAAAACAAAAATTAAAGGAAGTATTTATTTAAATGTAAGTATTTTATTTTCTGCTTCGCAAATCAAGATATGGTATATAATAATCTACTACTGTTTAAATAGCTATTTGATCTTACTATGAGCCTAAATCAGGAAATTCGCCCTATTTTTACTAAACGGTTACTGCACCCTCGTTATTGGTTAACGTGGTTTGGTATTGGCGTTTTATATGTAACTGTTTTATTACCTTACCCAGTTATTTACCAAATTGGTAAAGGACTAGGTTTACTTTCAATGCGACTGATCGGAAAACGTAAAGAAACAGCAAGGCAAAATCTTAAGCTCTGTTTTCCAAAAAAATCGCAACAAGAACGAGAGCAGATGTTGCGTGAAAATTTTATTTCGACTGGCTTGGCTATTTTTGAGACAGGTATGGCTTGGTTTTGGTCAGATAAACGGCTTGCGAAATATGTTTCTATTGTTGGTGACTTTAACATTACAAAAGTGCAACAATCAGGCCAAGGTGTTTTGCTTATTGGCATTCATTTTTTGACTTTAGAATTAGGTGCTCGTATTTTAGGAATGAGCCATCCTGGTGTAGGGGTTTATCGACCCAATGATAATCCCGTCATGGATTATGTTCAACTTAAAGGTCGGCTCAAGTCAAATAAATATATGCTAGACCGTCATAATACAAAAGGGATGATTCGTGCACTAAAAAATGGCGAGTTGTTATGGTATGCGCCTGACCACGATTATGGTCCTAAAAATAGCGTATTTGCACCACTATTTTCAGTCGAAAAAGTGGCAACAACAGTGGGTACTCGCATACTAGTTAAATTAGGTCAGCCTGCAATTATTCCTTTTACGCCAAAACGTGAAAAAGATGGTCACTACACAGTTTACGTTACCTCAGAACTGGAAGGTTATCCAATAGATGATGATGTACGTGCTGCTACTTTTATGAATAAAGTCATTGAGCAAGAAATTTTAAAAGCACCAGAACAATATATGTGGTTACATCGGCGATTTAAAACTCGCCCAAAGGGAGATGCTCCTTTATATACCGATAATGTTCAATCCGATTAAAATTGCTGTTATTTATAGCTTTTGTTGAAAGAGTAAAAATTACAATATGCAAAAACTAAATAAAATTATTTTATATTGTCGCTGTGGATTTGAAAAAGAGTGTGCAGCAGAAATTACCGATAGAGCAGCAAAAAAAGAAATATACGGCTATGCAAAAGTGAGAGAAAGCAGTGGCTATGTTGTCTTTGAATGTTATCAAGATGGTGATGCACAATTGATAATAAAAGATTTAGCTTTTCGAACATTAATTTTTGCAAGACAAATGTTTGTATCGGGCGATTTATTAACAGATTTGCCGACAAATGACCGAATTTCTCCTATTATTGATGCATTAGCTGGTCTTATCGATAAAGCTGGCGATTTGCGTGTTGAAGTTGCCGATTCAAATGAAGGCAAAGTGCTTTCTGGATTTTGCCGAAAATTTACTGTTCCCCTTCGCCAAGCGTTGCGCAGTAAACGTATTTTATTAAAAGTCCAAAATCCATTAAGACCTGTAATTCACTTATTTTTTATCAATAATAATAGCTGTTATGTTGGTTATTCGCTAAGCCAAAATAATTCACCTTTTTATATGGGCATTCCTAGACTAAAATTTCCAACTGATGCGCCAAGCCGTTCTACACTAAAATTAGAAGAAGCTTTTCATATTTTTATTCCTTATGAAGAATGGGATGAGCGTTTAAAGGGGGGGATGAATGCGGTTGACTTAGGTGCTTGTCCTGGCGGTTGGACTTATCAGTTGGTTAAAAGATGTATGATGGTTTATGCCATTGATAATGGGGCTATGAATGAAAAACTAATGGAAACAGGGCAAGTTAAACATTATCGTGAAGATGGCTTCAAATTTGTGCCTAAAAAGCATAATATTTACTGGTTGGTTTGTGATATGGTTGAAAAACCAGCCAAGGTAACTGAATTAATAGCCAAATGGCTGATTAATGGCTGGTGCAGAGAGGCTATTTTTAACCTCAAACTACCAATGAAAAAGCGTTATGAAGAAGTAAAACAAAGTTTACAATTGTTAAACGATGAATTAAATAATAAAAAAATCAATGTACAAATTCAGGCTAAGCAGCTTTATCATGATCGAGAAGAAGTGACCGTTCATGTACAACGAATTTGGGGATAACAACTTACAAGAGAATGGGTATGAATTTAAAACGCTCCTTTTATATTATGTTAATTATGTCACTATTTACATTTTTGGCAGGATGTACTTTTGAAACATCAAAGCAATCACTTAGCTTTGATAATAACAAAAATTCTAGTTATTATTTATCACAAGCAGATAATAGTTCTGGCTCTGTGAAAGTTAATTGGCAATTATTAGCTATTCGAGCCCTAATAAAAGAAAATAAATTGACACAAGCAAACACATTATTATCAAATTTACCTTCCGATCTTAATGCTGAACAGAAAGAAGAAAAATTATTATCACAAGGTGAAATTGCTGTAAAAAAAAGGCGTCCATTTGACCTTAATCAATTAACGATTGTTGATTTGAATAACTCACAGCTATATCGCTATTATATGATAAAATTAGGCTTAGATATAAATAGTAAAGATATTAATGCCCAAGCTCATGATTATCTTCAATTAGAAAAATATGTATCTGAAACTGAAAAAAGGCAACTATTAAACAGTACATGGAATTTTTTTAGTAAGTTAAAGGCTGATAAAATCGGTAAAGTTTTAGTGGGTGAAGATGACATTACATTACAAGGTTGGATTGATTTGGCATATGCTTATCAACAAAATAATGATGTACCTGCTCCACAAGATGATGATACGCCAGACACAATTGCTACAAAATCTCAAAATCAAAAGCAATTATTAAAACAAGCCATTAATAATTGGGCTATACAATACCCTGATCATCCAGCTAAAGAAATTATATCAATATTGACTGGTGAACAAACGCTTGCAGTTGATGCTAATGGAAAAAAGGTTGCTTTATTGTTACCATTAAGTGGTTCTTCTCGTATATTTGGTGAAACTATTCGTCAAGGTTACATTGATGCTATAAAGTTTTTTCCACAAGAACCGCAACAAAATGTAATTGTAGTCGATACAACTAGTGCTCCTATGGATGCTTTAATCCAGCAAGCACAGGAACAACATGTTGAATTAATTGTCGGTCCTTTATTAAAAAATGAAGTAACTAAAATAAAAGAGCTAGCACCTGCTATCCCTGTTTTAGCCTTGAACAAAGTTGATAAAACAACTACTTCTGCTAATAAAATGTGTTTTTTTGCTTTATCTCCAGAAGATGAAGCAAAAGATGCAGCTGACCATATTTATTCCCAAAATAAAATAAAACCACTGGTATTAGTGCCTCAAAGTGATTTGGGAAGGCGTGTTGCGCAAAGCTTTGCAGCACAATGGGCACAACTGTCGGCAAATAGTTCACAAGCTTACGTACAATATTTTGGTAACGCTAAAACACTAAGTGCTAATATGAATCACAATGTCGGTATTAGCCTTGCGGGAAGCCCTATTTCGAATGATGAAGTATCATCAGGTGAAATGATATCGGCTGGATTTGATGCTATTTACATTTACGCATCATATGATGAATTGACGTTGATAAAACCAATGCTTGATATGGGCGCTAATAAGAATATTGGTAACTCATCTGCTGTCATGCTTTATTCAAGCTCAAAAAGCCATGTTGCTAATGCTTCTGATGATTTTTATTATGATATGAATAAAACTGAATATGCTGAAATTCCTATGATTCAAAAGGGTAATGTGAATACAAAGATACCTAGCAATGTTCAGAAAGATTATTCGTTAATGCGTTTATATGCCATGGGGATTGACGCGTGGAGGCTTACCAATCGATTTAATCAACTCAATTCATATCAACTCAATTTTCTAGATGGTATGACTGGTAAATTATCAACAAGTGATCAATGTGAAGTGACTCGCTCACTCTCTTGGCAGCAATACATTTATAGCGGAGCTAACTCTGATTCGAAAAGCGAATAAAAAACAAATTGGTGAGTATTATGAAAATATTGCTTGCCAATACCTACTTAAGCAAGGGCTTAAACTTCTAGACTATAATGCCCAATTTCGCTTTGGTGAACTTGATTTAATTATGCTAGATGGTAAATGCCTTGTTTTTATTGAAGTACGTTATAGAAAAAATGCCAATTTTGGCCATGCTGAAACGACTGTGACGTTAAATAAGCAAAATAAAATAAAGCAAACTGCTCAGCAATGGATGATAACGCAAAATTTAAATATTGAAGATACAGAGTTTAGGTTTGATGTTTTTGCTATTACAGGTAAAAGTCAAAAATGGATTATTAACGCATTTTAATTTTTGGGTGAAAGCGTGCAAGATTTAATTAAAAATTATTTTACTGAAAGTATTCAAACTCAAATTGTGATGGCAGAATCACTTGGTTATTCTATTGAAAAAGCAGCAAATATTATTGTTGAGAGTTTACTTAATGGCAATAAAATAATGAGCTGTGGTAATGGCCCATCTGCTGCTAATGTACAAAGCTTTACTTCGCGTTTGATCACCAGTATTAATATCGAAAGACCAAGCATTCCTGCAATAGCTCTTGTATCGGACAATGTTTTATTAAGTGCAATTGCCAACCATGAAGAAATTTATGCCCGCCAAATTCAAGCATTAGGGCAGCAAAGTGATGTTTTAATTATAGCAACGTGCCAAGGAAATAGCAGAGCCATTATTCGAGCCGTTCAAGAGGCAGTAATTAAAGACATGAAAATTGTCGCTTTAACTGCTTTTGATGGAGGCGAAGTTATTGGTTTGCTTGGGCAAAATGATATTGAAATAAGAGTCCCATCTTACAACAAAGTGATGGCATATGAAATGCACGCAATGATTTTAAATTGCTTATGCCAATTAATTGAAAATACATTGTTTATTCATAGCGAATAAGTTGAAATAAAAACAGTTTAGTTCTGCATTACTAGCGTTTTTATGCTATATTATAGCCTGTTATGATGACTTAAATTAATAAGAGAACATGGTGTTATGACCGAATTAGCCAAAGAAATAACCCCCGTTAATATTGAAGATGAACTAAAATCCTCTTATCTTGACTATGCAATGTCTGTTATTGTTGGACGTGCTTTACCTGATGTCCGAGATGGCTTAAAGCCTGTTCATAGGCGTGTTTTATTTGCTATGCATGAAGCGGGATATGAGTGGAATAAACCATATCGAAAATCAGCTCGTGTTGTTGGGGACGTTATCGGTAAATACCACCCACATGGTGATTCAGCTGTTTATGATACAATTGTGCGGATGGCTCAGCCATTTTCATTGCGTTATATGTTGGTTGATGGTCAAGGAAACTTCGGTTCTGTTGATGGTGATTCAGCAGCGGCAATGCGTTATACCGAAATTCGTATGCAAAAATTTGCAGGCTCGTTATTAACAGATCTAGATAAAGAAACAGTTGATTTTTCACCTAACTATGATGGATCAGAAATGATCCCAGATGTGTTACCTACGCGAATTCCTAATTTATTAGTTAATGGTGCGTCTGGGATTGCTGTTGGTATGGCAACAAATATTCCTCCACACAATCTCTCTGAAGTTATTAATGGTTGCCTAGCTTTTATTGAAGATGAAAATATTTCGGTTGATGGTTTAATGGAGTATATTCATGGGCCAGACTTTCCAACAGCAGCATTAATTAATGGACGTAAAGGCATTGAAAATGCTTATCGTACTGGTCGTGGTATTATTTATATTCGGTCTAAGGCGACAATTGAAGTCGATGATCATAGTGGGCGGGAAACCATTATAGTCCACGAGATCCCATATCAAGTTAATAAGAAAAAACTGATCGAAAAAATTGCAGAATTAGTTAAAGATAAAAAAGTAGAAGGCATTTCAGCATTACGTGACGAATCTGACAAAGATGGTATGCGTATTGTTATTGAAATCAAGCGAGATGCGGTTGGTGAAGTTGTATTAAATAATCTTTTCTCGTTGACTCAATTACAAGTTTCGTTTGGTATCAATATGGTTGCTTTACATAAAGGTCAACCAAAGCTTTTAAACTTACGTGACATGATTGAAGCTTTTGTCCTTCATCGTCGAGAAGTAGTAACACGTCGAACAATATACGAATTACGTAAAGCTCGTGAGCGTGCTCATGTATTAGAAGGTTTAGCGATAGCGCTTGCTAATATTGATCCTGTGATTGAGCTTATCCGAGCAGCATCAACGCCTAGCGAAGCAAAAACGAAATTATTAGCGCAAGCTTGGCAATTAGGTAATGTTGCTGCAATGCTTGAAAAGGCGGGTAATGATGCTGCTCGTCCTGAAGATTTAGCACCAGAATTTGGTATTCGCCAAGGGCACTATTACCTATCAGAGGCACAAGCACAAGCTATATTAGATCTTCGTTTACATCGTTTAACAGGCCTAGAACACGAAAAAATTCTTGATGAATATAAAGATCTATTAGTTCAAATTGGTGAATTATTGCGCATCTTAGCTAGTTCAGAACGCCTAATGGAAGTGATTCGCGAAGAACTAGAAAGTGTTCGTGACCAATTCCAAGATGCAAGGCGAACTGAAATTACTGCAAGTAGTGCAGATATTAATATTGAAGACCTTATTGCGCAAGAAGATGTCGTTGTCACTCTTTCTCATCAAGGATATGTCAAATATCAACCGCTTTCTGATTATGAAGCTCAACGTCGTGGTGGTAAAGGTAAATCGGCAACTAAAATTAAAGAAGAAGACTTTGTTGAAAAATTATTGGTAGCAAATACCCATGATACGATTCTTTGCTTCTCAAGCCGTGGTCGTTTATATTGGATGAAAGTCTATCAGTTACCCGAAGCTAGCCGTGGATCACGTGGACGTCCAATTATCAATTTATTACCGCTTGAGGCAGATGAGCGTATTACTGCGATCCTACCTGTTCGAGAATTTGATGATGAACATTGCGTATTTATGGCAACAGCACAAGGTACCGTTAAGAAAACGTCTTTAATTGAATTCAGCCGGCCTCGTAGTGGTGGTATTATTGCGATTAATCTACGTGATGATGATGAATTAATTGGTGTGGATTTAACTAGCAACGACCATTTAGCTGTTACTGATGATGAAGATCTGAATGATGATGCCATTATTGATGAAGTTGAAAATGAGGATAATGAAGTCGCTGAGAGCTCTAATACAGAAGATATTATGTTGTTTTCTGCAAATGGTAAAGTTGTTCGATTCCCAACCAATAAAGTTCGTTGCATGGGGCGAACGGCGACGGGCATTCGAGGTATTAAATTAGAGGGCGACGACAAAGTCGTATCACTAATAGTTCCTCGAGGAAATGGAGCAATCTTAACGGCAACACAAAACGGTTACGGCAAACGTACTGAACAAGAGTTATATCCAACTAAATCACGCGCCACTAAAGGGGTGATCTCTATTAAAGTGAGCGAACGAAATGGTGCAGTTGTTGGTGCAGTACAAGTTGAGGAAACCGATCAAATCATGCTGATTACTGATGCAGGTACTTTAGTGCGTACTCGAGTATCTGAAGTAAGTATTGTTGGTCGAAATACTCAAGGTGTAACCCTGATTCGAACAGCCGAAAACGAAAAAGTTGTTGGACTGCAGCGAATTGCTGAAACGGAAGATGAAGTTGAATCAGAATTATCTCAAGATGCTTACGATAGTGATGATTCTACTCAAGAATCTGAATAATAATTTTAATTACAAAAAAAGGATTAGTCGGTATTGCTAGTCCTTTTTTGTTTTCCAATATCGTGAAAAGGAATAGAATTACATGTCTTTCTCAATAAAAAAAGCCTTAACTAATCTTGCATGGCAGATTTTGATTGCATTAATTTTAGGGATAGCGGTGGGGGCTTATTTATTTGAGCTCTCTACTCCTAGCCACCCTTTACACTCTTATTATCAATTTTCGATAGTCAACATTTTCCAACCAGCGGGCGATATTTTTATTCGTTTAATTAAAATGATTGTCTTGCCCATTATACTTAGTACATTAACTTTAGGTATTGCTGGTATTGGTGGTTCGAAACGATTAGGGACATTAGGCCTAAAAACAATACTTTATTTTGAGATTATTACCACGATTGCTATCTTATTAGGTCTTTGTTGGGGAAATATTTTTGCGCCAGGTGCAGGAATTGACTCCTCAACACTAGCAACGGCTGATATTAGTAAGTATACCCAAGCTGCTGAAGAATTAGGTGGAAAGCCTCATGGTTTAATTGTTATGATTCTTGATATGATTCCTGCCAATATTTTTAAAGCTATGACTGATGGTGCTGTTTTACCTGTCATTTTCTTCTGTGTCTTTTTTGGTTTAGGTTTAATGTCTTTGCCAGATAAACAACGTGAACCATTTTTATTCTTCTTAAAAGTAGTGTCTGACACTATGTTTAAAGTCACTAATATGATCATGCGTTATGCGCCTGTGGGGGTATTTGCACTCATTACTGTAACTGTGGCGAAATATGGTTTTGAATCTTTACTTCCTCTACTTAAATTAATTTTAACCGTCTATTCGGCAATGATTATTTTTACATTAGTGGTACTGGGTCTTGTTTGTAAAATTTGTCGTTTTAATATTTTCACATTGCTAAAAATATTGAAAGAAGAACTGGTTATCGCATTTTCAACTGCAAGCTCTGAAACAGCATTACCGAAAATTATTGAAAAAATGGAGTCATATGGCGCACCAAAATCAATTACAAGTTTCGTTATTCCAACAGGTTATTCATTTAATCTTGATGGCTCAACGCTTTATCAAAGTATTACAGTCATCTTTCTAGCCCAATTATTCCATATTGATTTAACTATTTTAGATCAAATTATAATTGTCATTACCCTAATGATAGCTTCTAAAGGTATAGCAGGAGTACCAGGTGCTTCAATCCTTGTGTTATCCGCAACACTTGGCAGTGTTGGTATTCCCCTTGAAGGGATTGGTTATATTATGGGGGTGGAGCGTATTTTAGATATGGGTAGAACGGTTGTTAATGTAGTTGGTAATGCATTAGCTGCAATTGTTATAGCTCGCTGGGAACATGTTTTTGATGACAAAAAAGCAAGAGCCTATGAACAACAATATTTGAAATAGAGTTATTTGTTTACTGACAAAAGCGCCATTAACAACTGGCGCTTTTTTATTTTTTCAAGGAGTGCTTTTAAATAGCTAACTATCTTAATTGCTATCAGTTATATGATTGTAGGCTTAAGTTATTCTTAATTTAAAATAGTAAAAAGGGTAGGCTAACATGCAAGTATGGGTAATAAGTTGGTAGGCAGATATTGATGGTTATGTATAGAAAAAAATAAAATAAAAAACCCAGCATTTGCTGGGTTTTTTATTTATCTAAAACTATTTAATTTTAGCTTCTTTATAAATTACATGCTGA
Source organism: Gilliamella sp. Fer4-1 (assembly GCF_001690515.1). Lineage (NCBI taxonomy): Bacteria > Pseudomonadati > Pseudomonadota > Gammaproteobacteria > Orbales > Orbaceae > Gilliamella > Gilliamella sp. Fer4-1. Next base: position 17,365 of record NZ_LZGZ01000012.1, read on the forward strand.
CGAACAACGGGATCATACTTTTTGATCTCCATTTTTTCAGGCATAGTTCTTTTATTTTTGCTAGTAGTATAAAAATGACCTGTACCAGCAGAAGAAACTAATCTAATTTTTTCGCGTACACCTTTTGCCATGATATGGTTTCCTTATTAGTACTTTTCACCACGGGTACGAAGTTCAGCTAAAACCGCATCAATACCCTTTTTATCGATAGTACGCATACCTTTAGCAGATACACGCAATTTTACAAAACGTTTTTCACTCTCAATCCAGAAACGGTGAGTTTGAAGGTTTGGTAGAAAACGACGTTTAGTAGCATTCATCGCATGAGAACGATTATTTCCTACTAAAGGGCCTTTTCCTGTTACTTGGCATACTCGTGACATGTCAATAATTCTCCGAAATTTCAATGCTTAAGCCCTGGGCGTAATATGTTAATGGAATTAACCTCGTCAGGCTTTTAGTTTGCTGCAGTTCTATCTGAGAAGCAGTCTAACCTCTCACACTACACCCATAATAATGAGGTAGCGAAGTATACGCTGTTATACACAAATTCTCAAGCATTATCTTATTTAAGTGTAAAAATAAGATCATTATCCAAATAATTATTAACAAATAAATAATAATTGTTGTGATAATACTATTATGGCTAAGGTGAATTTAGATAAATATAAAAACCGTTTAATTTTATGATAAATATGGTTTAATACTATTAATTATCGCTTTTATCTATTAGATCTAATTTTCAAGGAGATTGTATGAGCCAGTTCACGCCATATAGTATATACGGCATTATCGGTTATCCGTTAGGGCATAGTATGAGCCCTCTTATTCATACTACATCATTTCAAGATTATGGTATTCCTGCCGTTTTAGTGCCTTTTGCTACGCCACCTGAAGAAATATCAACACTATTTAAATCAGTAAGGCTATTAAATATTAGAGGGTTATGTGTCACTATTCCACATAAGCAGGCTATTATTCCTTATTTAGACGAAGTAACTGAGCATGTCAAAAAAGCAGGTGCGGCTAATTTAGTTTATTGGAATGGCGATAAACTTTGTGGCGATAATACGGATATTATTGGCTTTATGCAGCCACTTGAACAAAAGAAATTACCTGTTGAATATAAAAAAGTTTTATTACTAGGGGCGGGAGGCGCAGCACGTGCTGCTGTTGTTGGATTGCAAGACCTTGGTTATACCGAAATTACCGTGACAGACATTATGCTCGACTCAGCCAAAGCATTAGCAAAAGAGTTCAATTTAAAAGCAATAGCTTGGGAAGAACGCAGCCAAGTTGAAGCACAAATTATTATCAATTCTACCCCATTAGGTATGCAAGGTAAATTTGAAGATCAGACGCCTTATGAACAGGCTTGGTTTAAAGGGAAAGGCTTGGCGTATGATATTGTCTATACACCATACAATACTCGATTTAGACAAGAAGCAGAAAAAGCAGGCTGGGAATCGATATCAGGGCGTGAAATGTTTATTGGTCAAGCAAATGCTCAATTTAAAATTTGGACAGGAAAAGATCTTTCTGAACGAGCAAAACAATCTGTAATTGATGCTTTAGCCGGAAAATAATTACTCAACAGACAAACACATCTAACGACATTGGAATTAGCTGTGTTTTTTATAATTTTATCATTATGTTAGTGATCACTAACTCGCTGCATTAATGAATTAGTTTAATAAAAATTAGCACATTAAGTGGATAGAGCAAAAACATTATAATAAGGAGTATTTATGACTAGCGTAGAATTGCAAGCGTATCGTCGTTTTCTTATGATAAAAGTGTCAGAAGCAAGCGAATATATTGGAAAAACAGATACAAATACATGGCTTGATTGGGAAAAAGGTATAGCACCTGTGCCCAAATTTATTGTAACGGCTATGCAAGAGCTAAAAAAGCTTCGAGCCGAAAAAATTAATCTTATCATTAATAGCATCAATGATCGTGTTGGTAGTAATACTATTCGCTATTTTATGACATATGAAGAGTTTAAAAAGGTAAATCCAGAGCTTGACATCATTCAATGGCGACTACATCAATCGATTGCCACAGAGCTTTATTTCCGAGGTTTAGAAAAACTATGCTAATTAACTTAATCAAGATTATTTTAGGATCCTAATAGAGTATATTTACAACTAATGTAAATTTGAATTTACAAATTTAATTTAAAA
>NZ_LZGZ01000013.1:0-5653 GCF_001690515.1 Gilliamella sp. Fer4-1
TAACCATGTAATAGGTTGCTTCCAACCACGAAGCCAAGTAATTTGTCTTTTCGCTAATTGTCGTGTAGCACAAATACCTTTAAATATCATTTCATCATAACTTATATCACCATTTAAATATTCCCACATTTGCCGATAGCCGACACAACGAATAGCGGGCAAATTTAAATGCAAATCAGATCGTTGCATAAGCGCTTTTACTTCATTCTCAAATCCTTGATCTAACATCTGTAAAAAACGCTGCTCAATACGCTCATGTAATTGTGCCCTATCTTGCGGCATAATAGCGAACTGCATAATATCATATGGCAATGCCTCACCACTTTCTTGTGTAAGCTCAGTTAAACTTTTACCTGAAATTAAATAGACTTCTAAAGCACGATTAAGACGCTGTGGATCATTAGGATGAATTCGTTCAGCCGAAACAGGATCAACTTTTTTTAACTCTTCGTGAATAGCTTGCCAACCTAATTTATTGGCTTTTCCCTCTATTTGTTGACGAATTTCACTATTGGCCGCTGGTAGCGGTGAAAGGCCTTCAATCAAAGCCTTAAAGTAAAGCATTGTTCCACCAACTAACAATGGAATCCGACCTTCTTTTAAGGTTTTTTCAATTTCAACAATGGCATCATGCCTAAAATTTGCTGCTGAGTAGCTCTCTGCTGGATCACAAATATCAATTAGTTTATGCGGGTATTTTTGTTGCTCTTCTTGAGTTGGTTTTGCAGTTCCAATGTTCATGCCACGATAAATAAGTGCAGAATCGACACTAATAATATCAATTGGATAACGATCATAAAGCGCCATAGCAAATGCGGTTTTACCCGATGCCGTTGGCCCCATTAATGAAATAATTTTCGGTTTAGTCATAATAAAATTGATTGAGTTAGAGATTGCATATCTATTGGATATAAAAATGATTCTTGTTGTAACAAATTAATATCTATCTGCTCTAACTGTGCTAATAATTGAATTACCTTAGATCCTCCCCAAACCTCAGTACAACTATCACAGTACTGGTTAGCTAACCAAGCAGCAATTTGAGTTGGATTGAATACTTCCTTTTCAGATGATGAGATAAAACTAATTAAAGCAGGTAAAATTTGTTGCCAGTTCATTGCTCGCAACATTTTAGGCACGTTTTGTAAATACAATTTAGCTTTATCAATATAAAACTCAAAACCTAAAAAATTTAACTGAGGTTGATAAGTAGATACAATTTGTTGCTCTTTATGATTAATTAAAATTGTTAATGGAATAAGCAATTTCTCAGAGTCTTGCGATAATAATTTAATTGCAACAACTTTTTGCTGCGCAATTGGCAATTTCATTAACATGAGTTTTTGTTGATTATCTTCAAACTTTTCAAGCAATGCTATATCGGGCTGAATAACAGTTAACACCCGACCAAATTGTACTAATGATGAGTTATCAAGCTGTTGTTGTAATGATTGTAATGGTATATTTCGCTTAGGAAATAAAGCTTCGATAACCGCTTTTTGTGGCTCAGTTACTTCATGTTCTTCTGTCGATAAAAGCGTTTTTTTCGGCTCCGATTTTTCCACATCTTGAGCAAGATCAACATTCACCAACTGACCATACAACGCATTTTCTTTTGCATAATTGCTTGGTTTTTTCGATAACTGGCTACTTGCTTGATAAATTTTTGGTGCTGTTTGTTGGTTAAAGATATTATCACCAGCTGCTTGCCTATTAGGAGGTATTGTTACTTTTTCTTCCACTTCGGTTAAATTTGACTCAAGCGCCATTACAATAGCTTGATAAACAAAATCATGAACAAGCCTTGCTTCATGAAAACGCACTTCATGCTTAGCTGGATGAACATTAACATCAACTTGTTTTGGATCTATCTGTAAAAACACCACATAGCTTTGTTGTTCATTAGTACGACTGATGTAAGCCTGACGCAGTGCATGATTAAGTAATTTATCTTTGATGACTCGCCCATTAACATAAAAATACTGCAAATCACTACTTTCACTACTGGTGACCCAACCTTGAATGAGTAAATCATCATGCTGCCAATCTAATTTGACAGCTTTTTGCATAAATGCACGCCCCCACACCAATTCGACTCTTTTTTCAAGGGTGGATGAACGATACTGCTTAACCAATTTACCATTATGTTGTAAATTAAAGGTAACATCAGGTCGTGCAAGTGCAATACGCCGAACAAACTCTTCGATATGCATAAACTCAGTTTTTTCTGTTTTTAAAAAACGACGTCTTGCCGGTGTATTATAAAACAGATCAAGGACTTCGACAGTCGATCCTACAGGATGGGCAGCAGGTTTAATGATCGGTTTCATATCACGCCCCTCTGCATAAACTTGCCATGCTTCGGATTGTTCAACAGTACGTGAAGTTAATGTTAATCGAGCCACCGAGCTTATACTTGCAAGCGCTTCCCCACGAAATCCAAGACTAATAATAGCATCTAAATCATCTAATTTACTGATTTTACTTGTCGCATGACGAGCAAGCGCCAGCGCTAATTCATCTTTAGCAATGCCACAACCATTATCACGAATACGGATTAATTTACAGCCACCTTGCTCAAGGTCAATATCAATTTGAGTACTACCCGCATCAAGACTATTTTCAACTAACTCCTTAATAACTGACGCTGGACGTTCTACTACTTCACCTGCAGCAATTTGGTTAGCTAATTGCGGCGATAAAATATGAATTGCCATTAATGCTGTTCTCCAAATTTTGGATTTTGTTTAATATAATTTTTGATGCCTTGATAAATAGCGTTAGCGATTTTCTCTTGGTGGGCATTATTACTTAGTAGTCTTTCTTCATCCTCGTTAGAGATAAAGCCAACTTCAACTAAAATTGATGGAATATCTGGCGAACGTAATACACCTAAACTTGCATGTTCTGGAACAGATTTATGCAATGGTATTGTTCCTTTCATCGCTTTTAAGACTTGCATTGCTAACTGATATCCCACTTGTTGAGAATAAGAAAACTGTAGATCTAATACTGCTTGGCTTAAATGAGGATCATGATCATCACTAAGTGCATCACCAGCACCACCTAGTAATTGAGACTGTTTTTCACCTTTTTCAAGCCAACGCCCTAGCTCTGTATCTGCACGCTGAGTTGACAATACCCAAATTGAAGCCCCCGTTGCATTCCTATTTGGCGCAGCATCAGCATGAACTGAAACTAATAAATTAGCTTTATTTTTACGAGCAATTTCTGAACGTTGCGAGACAGAAATAAAATTATCACTGTCACGAGTCAGTACACCTTTAAAATTAGTATCTTTATTTAATAAGTTGGTCAGTTTTTTAGCAATTGAAAGCGTAACTGCTTTTTCATATAACTTATTTTGTCCTATTGCGCCCGAATCTTTACCGCCATGCCCCGCGTCAACAGCAATCACAACTTTGGTTGCATAAGCAGAGCTACAAAGCAGTACTAACATAAAAAAAATAAGTAGTTTTTTCATTGTCTTTTAATTGTTTATTTTTATTGTGATAAATTAAGAATCACTTGGCCTTTTTCGCTTTTTGCTTGTACACAAGCAGTGCGTTCAAGCGCTAAATAAGCTAAATGAATTTCGAGATCAACATTAGGCAAGATACCGCCTGCTCGCTCAGGCCACTCAATTAAACAAATCGATCGAGAAACAAAATATTCACGAATGCCCATAAACTCTAATTCTTCAGGGTCACAAAGCCGATACAAATCAAAATGATAAACTGAAAAATTATCAAAATGATAGGGTTCTACTAATGTATAAGTTGGGCTTTTTACGTTACCTTTATGGCCTAATTGTTGTAAAAAACCGCGACTAAAAGTTGTTTTTCCTGCGCCAAGATCGCCAATTAAATGGATAACAATTGTATCATCATGCTTAGACAAATAGTTTAAACACTGTTTGGCAAGTTTGCTACCAAACAAAATCGTTTGGTGCTCATTGGTTAAAATAATCGGTTTCATGATGAATTCTTTGCTCAATAATGATCTCTTATTATATACTAATAACCATTAAAGATGTACTAAACAAGATAACCTAGATTTTGTAAAAAACTTACAGGAAAACCTACGTTTCATTGTAAAAATGTGAAAAATAATGTTACATACTATTTCAACAGCAAATCCATTAGCTCTAGATCCACAACAAATATCCGCTCAAGATGCCATATTATTTTGGCAAAATGGGGTTGTTCTAGCTATCAAAAACAACCCATTATTAAATGATATTATCAGTAAAACGACGCATTGTTATATCATCAACAGCGATATTCAAGCTCGTGGGCTAAATGATATTATCGATTCAAGGCTTAAAATTATCAATATGCAACAAGTTGTTGAACTAACTGCTAGCTATTTCCCACAGATAAATTGGGAATAACAACAGCACATTAAGCTTACCATTAGCGGTGTTTAAAAACTAAATAATACCCATTTGCCAAACCTAAAACTGAGGTTTAATATAAATATTAACTGTAATCTGATTGTATTTAAATTTAATGGCTAATTTATTAACGCTATCGCAAATCAATAATTGTTTAAAAAATGGTGAGGTGATTGCTTACCCAACTGAAGCTGTTTTTGGTCTAGGCTGTGATCCCAATTGCGAATCAGCGGTATTAAAACTATTACAACTAAAACAGCGATCAATAGATAAGGGGTTGATTCTAATTGCTAGCCATTACCAACAACTAATACCTTATATAGATGAATCAACTATCACCAACGAACAAAAAAAGTTAGCCCTTACTAATTGGTCTGAGCCCATTACTTGGGTTTTCCCTAAAAATAAAAATACACCATATTTTTTGACCGGTAAATTCGATTCTATTGCTATACGGGTCACAAATCATCCTGTCGTTTGTAAACTTTGTGATCTTTATGGCAAACCAATAGTTTCAACTAGTGCTAACATTTCTGCTCATCCTCCTTGTAAAACAGCTATCGAAGTTGCCAAACAGTTTGGTCCAGATTTCCCTATTTTAGATGGTGAAACAGGTCACCGTTCACAGCCATCACAAATAAAAGACATTAAAACAGGTCAAATTTTTCGGCAAGGATAACGTTATGCAAAATTTATATATAGGTGTGATGTCCGGTACCAGCATGGATGGAATTGATATAGCTTTAGTGAATATTACCGAAAAAAAAGTTAAATCAATAGCAAGTGCATGCTATCCAATACCCAGCAATTTAAAACAGCATTTACTAACATTGTGTGAAACCAAGCAAACCTCATTACAAAATTTAGGTGAAATAGATCACAAGCTTGGTAAACTTTTTGCCAATAGTATAAATAACTTTTTAGAAAATAATAAGATAGATAAAAAACAAATTAAAGCCATTGGCTGTCATGGACAAACAATTTATCATGCACCAAACAGTAACAATCCATTTACCCTACAAATTGGCGATGCCAATATTATTGCCGCAAAAACAGGCATTACGACTATTGCTGATTTTCGCCGTAAAGATATGGCTTATGGTGGGCAAGGCGCACCACTCGTTCCAGCTTTCCATAAAGCTATATTGCAAAATAAACATATAAATCGCGTAATATTAAATATAGGCGGAATAAGTAATATTTCAGTACTAATTCCTAATCATACAGTTATTGGATATGACACAGGCCCAGGTAATG
>NZ_LZGZ01000014.1:0-4111 GCF_001690515.1 Gilliamella sp. Fer4-1
TTTTATACTTATTTCTGTTAGCTAACTCACATTATTTTTCAGCCAATTCATCTTCTATTTAAATTAGAAAACATAAGACAATTGTAATGTTAAATAAATATGTTAACGTGCCTTATGTTGCTTTTTATCCATAAAAGCAATATTTTTTGTTAAAAAATCTATACAGAAAGTTAGAATGGTCAGTAGAAAGTTACTATGTATTTTTGAAGAAAGCTTTTAATTAAATTTGATGATATGGATGGAATTTTTATTAGTATTATTTTATACCATTAAAACAAGATAAAGTGTTTTTATACAATACATTATGCTGTTTTAATGGGGCATGTTTAATATAATGCGTAAAAAACAGCAATTTTAAGAGACTTAATTGAGATTGTTCAATATTCTGTGTCATTTCTGTAAACTAGGTATAAAAAAAGAAATGACAACTGCCCCAAGAATTTGATTTAAAAAAAGCATTAAAGTTATTACAAGATGGTCAATCGTTAATGGGTAAAGATGGCGTTTTAACGCCATTAATTAAATAGCTCACCAAAGAAGCATTATCTGCGGAGTTAGATTCTCATATTGCCAATGATATTACCCCTAATCGACGCAACGGTGAAAGTTAAAAAAACAATAAAAAACCACATCGAGCAGCTTCAAGATTGATGCACCAAGAGATAGGTATCGTTCATTTGAACCTCAACTCATCAAAAAAATCAGGAAACATTAATCGATGAAATTGGGCAAAAAACTGAGTATATATGCGCTGGGGATGAGCTATAAAGGAATTAGCCAACATATTGAAGAGATTTATGCTTTTCGTGCCTCTCCTGCAATCTTAACCGTCATTACAGATAAAATCATTCTCGAATTGCGATGATGGCAACAACGATCACTAGAGTCGATTTATGCGTTTATTTTGATGGATGTAATCCATTATAAAGTAAAAGAAAATGGGATTTATCATAACAAGACTGCTTATTCTGTACTCGCCCTTAATTTAGCGGGAAAAAGGACGTATTTAGGTTTATATTTATCTGAAAACGAAGAGGCACATTTTTGGTTATCTTTTTTGGTCTATTTGCAAAACAGAGGGTTAAATGACATCTTAAGCGCTTGTGTTGATGGCTGGGTTGGTTTTTCTGAAGCGATGAATACCATTTACCCACAAACAGTAGTTCAGCTTTGCGTTATTCATCAAATTTGCCATTCAATTAAGTATGTTGCTTCTAAGCATCATGAAGCCTTTATGAGTGATTTGAAACCTGTCTACAAGACAATGTCTCGTGATGTGGCAATTGATGCGTTAAATGAACTTGAGCGAATATGGGGCGATAAGTATTTAATAGTCATCCCATCGTGGTGCCGTAAATGAAATAATTTATCGGCTTATTTCCGATATTCTGAGCCCATTCATTGACAATTTCGCAAATTAACAAAGACCAAAAACGGTGTTCCTAATGAAAATAACTTGCTCAGGCCGCTGTATTTGGGATTGCAAAATGCGGAAAAATGAACAACATCAATCCAAAATTGGAATTTATCATTGTCAAAATTGATGATATTTCCCCCTAATCGTCTTGATAAGGTACTCTCTTTGTAGATTAAACTGACAAGAATTATGAAAAATTTCGTTTTTAGGATAGTGATTTTTGCCCCCATTATCAGTGTTGCTTGCTTTAAAATATCGTTTTCCATACGGCATTTTCTAAGCGCTTTGCGCAAAGCTATCAACTCTTGTTCTTGCAGACGGCGATTATCTTTTGTTTCAAATGCGCCACTTTGACTGGCTTGCGTTATCTAATGGTCCAATGCTGATGGCAAATCAAGTTCTGCAACGATTTCACTACGTAATTTACCGTGTTAATATGTTAACGCTGACCATTTGGTGTTTAAAATCATCATTACATGTTCGTTTTTTTCGTTTACTCTTATTCATATTAGATCCTTTTTTAATTGTGATAAGTTTACTTTATCCCCTTAAAAAAGTTGAATGATTTAGTGTAGCCTATGCAAAGTTTATTTTGGAAGCTGACAGTTGGAAACTTAGCGATTTGAAGGTTAACGGTTTGGAATATATCAACTCATACCTTATAAAAATTACTTGGGACATTGTGCCAACCCTTTTTTGTGTATTTACTGTGCCGAAAGAAGGTTTTATTAACTATTTTGAAAGAGGAGTTAGTTGCCTGTAAATTTAGTTGATTTTGGGGTTAATGAGCAAGCATTTAGCATATATAATTTTAGTTGTTTGTAAGCTAACAAGATAATCAATTTTTTGTTTTCTCCCCAATATAACTGTACGTTCTATTGTTATTCAAATATTGCACTAAAATGTTACTTAATCAAAGCCAAAGTTAGCTAAAACCGAATGGTAGTGAATAAAAGAGGTATTAACATTTGTGCCGATCAATTATTGAGCGAATTATAATAATTATTTAATAAAATCATTTACTGATAACTAATAGTTATAATCTGTTTTTGGTTATTTACAAACTACCTATTTTATTTATAATTTTGTTTATTAACACTTATCGTTTTTATGTAGAAAATCCAAAAGCATTTAAAACGACTAAATTAAGGAATAACTCATACCATTTGTAAATGAATATGCCTCAGACGAAGAGTCAGATAAATGGAATAAGTACAATCAGAGGGATACAAATATGTCTGAACTATTAGATAGTTTTGGCGTTCATTAGTTATTTGGTGTATGGATAAAACATGAAGGAATTAGTTATGTGATTGTTTGTGTGCTGAATTGTGAATAGCTATTCGGGTATACTTGACCTAATCGCTAAGTAGATATTTATCCTGAATATCAATTTCTTGTTGTTTTGCCAACTATGTCAAAGGAGGAGCTGTTAGCCATTTTGAAAGACATGTTAACGGTCTATGAAAGTGGTTAAATTAGAGATAATTTAGAATCTAGAGTGAAAGCACTTATTAAGTTTGATTTCTAGCACGTTATAAACCAACAGATAATCGATATATTATATTAGAGGTATAGGAAAATATGGTGGGATTTACTAAAGAAGAAGCGGAAAAACAATTAGTTCAAATTAATGATGCAGATGGATTACGTAATTTAATACAGCAACTAGATATTAATACTCATGGTAAAACGACAATTCTCTACTCAGGTGTACTAGATTCTGGGACACATACATCAGAGATTATCGCTACATTAAAAAATAACTCTACTCTTCGTCTCATTGATAATACTGAGGCTGCTAAATTTTTATCTGAGGCTTTGGTAAATGGTTCACCTTTAAATCTGAAGTTAAAACAGATATTTGGTGAAAATGAACAGAATCAGTTATCTAACCAAGCATATGAATTCCTTTATGGAACCAATATTAATGGTGTCCGCCAACCCAATGGTGCATACGATACTATTTCTGAACGGTTTGTTGATGCCACAGTCGGTGATGTTCGTGTAATTGGTGGATTTGAAATGAACCCTAGGGATGTTTTTGGTGCAACTGATCTACCGGCATTATTGAATAATCAAAAGGTGACATCAGTCAATGGTCTTCCAATATCAGAATTAAATTCTTTAGCAAAAGAAAAAGGAGTTAATACTGTTTTTAAGCATATTAAAAATATTGCTGGTTTGGATGCAGCAGGAACTACGTTAGCACCAAATAATGTTGAACCTTGGTTACAACTTAGTGATTCTGACGGAAATTTGCATAATGATAATATTAATAACCTTAAAAATGCTTATCTCAATTTATCGCCAGAAATGCAGAAAAGTGTTTATCAAACTTCTACCTATTTAGCATCAACAGGTAAAATATTCGAGATGCGCATTCGTATTTTGGGCTATATTATGACGGGCGTTGGGCTTGTTGACGCATCATTAAGAGCTCAGGCTGCACTTGATAGAGGGGATGTTGATGAAGCAAGAGGAATTTTGCTTGAGTTTGGTGTTAAAACGCTTACTAGCAATATACTAGGGTCATTGGTTGGATCTGTTGCCACTAGTATTGCTTTGGGACTTGGCGCACCAGCTTTAGGTGCTATCGGTATCGGTTTTGGTGCGGCGGCGGCGGCTGGTATGCTCTCTGATAAGGTAATAGACGAGTTTGCTCATCTATTTCGAGATAAAGATAAGAATGGA
>NZ_LZGZ01000015.1:0-2723 GCF_001690515.1 Gilliamella sp. Fer4-1
TCTGGTGTTTTTTCTGATGAACAAGCTGTTACCATCAGGGCTAGTAAAAACACACTAAAAAATTTAATAATTGTTTTCATTTTCATTCCTATTATAGATTTATTTAAATTTATAAGTGCTTTCCTAGATAAATAAAAATGTAGATAAATTAAAAAATGGCATCCAAGGAAAGTGCTAAAAATGATACTATGTAATCACCTAAAAAAAAAAGCAATTTCATTAAAGCACAAAAATGGTTATTTGAAATTTAATAAGATATTTTGCCAATTAGGATCGAGCGTAGCTTTTAATATTACTTGCTTTTGTTCAATAGGGTGTGTGATTTTCAGTGTATGGGCATGAAGCATTAATCGTTTAATACCGAAATAATCAGCAAATGCTCGGTTTTGATGAAGGTCGCCGTGTTTACTGTCCCCTAAAATAGGGTGAAAAATATGTTTCATATGGCGTCTTAATTGATGTTTACGACCTGTTTGTGGTTTTAATTCGACAAAACTGTATCTTACGCTATCAAATTTCCTCACTTTAATGGGTATTTCAATTTTGCTAATACCTCGGTAAAAAGTCACTGCATTTTGTGCTGGCTTGTTTTTATCAGAAAATTTATCGGCGATTTTATCTAATTCCTCAACTAAAGGATAATCGATTATAGCTTCACCTTCCACGTAACCTCGCACAATGGCATAATAAGTTTTTTCAATTTGCTTCGTTGCAAATTGTTCAGACATTATTCGTGCTATATCGCTAGAGAGCGCAAATAATAGTACTCCTGATGTTGGTCGATCAAGCCGATGAACGGGAAACACATGTTGACCTATCTGATCTCGCAAAGTTTGCATAACAACAACCGTTTCATGTTTATCTAGCCAACTGCGATGTACAAGCCAACCAGATGGCTTGTTAATAGCGATTAGATTGTCATCTTGGTAAATAATTTCAAACATATTTTATTATTACTAACTAATCAATTATAAAAAGAGTTTTTCTAGTTCTATTGCGATGCTTGGGCTATTATTATCGCCAATGGCATAACTTGCTTTAGCTTTCACTTCATCATCAGCATTCCCCATTGCAATTCCTAATCCAGCAACAGATAACATACTGATGTCATTATAACTATCGCCAAAAGCAATTATTTCACTTAGATCAATATTTTCGTGTTCTGCCCAATGCGTTAAACCATTACCCTTGGTATTGCCTTTCACTGCAACATCCGCTCTATTTGACCAAGACCATTCACATGAAAACATATCTAATGCCTCTACTGCATTTGAAAACTGTTGCAATGCAGATATATTATGGCTACTTGTGGCAAATTTGAAAATTGAGGCAGATTCATCTATCAGTTTTTCAAAGCTATTCACTTTTTTGATTTCTGGTTGTAAAATGGTGGGTAGTGTATTAACCCACTTAAAAAAACTTTCAAGATGATCATCAAGAACTTCATAAGTCATCGATTGATCAGTATAAATTAAAGTATGTATCTTATACTGATTAACTAACTCCAATAATGTTTTTGCTTGATCTTTTGTCATTGGTTTTCCCGCAAACAATTGCTCATTTTCAAAATTGTAAAGATAAGAGCCATTACAGCAAATTGCTGGCGTCGATAAGTTAAGTTGGTAATAATAAGGATAAATTACAGAATGATGGCGCCCTGAAACTAAAATCACTTTTACACCTTGATCGCTTATTTTTTTGATCATATTGGCTGTTTCTGGCAGAACTAAACGATTACTGGTAAGTAATGTACCATCCATATCAAAGGCAACGGCTTTATATTTCATATTTATCCTCTTTGCATAATTATTATGGTCTAGCTAACCATCGCATAACTAACTATCATATAACTAACTAATCACATAACTAATATGCTATATGATAAACTAGGCCACGAGATCAAGTCACACTAAAACTCTATTTTTTGACGACCAATAAATGAATGAGAAAGTGTTGTACCATCAACCATTTCGAGTTCACCACCAACTGGTACACCATGAGCAATTCGAGTTGCTGTTACATTAAACTCTGCGCACATTTGTGCAATATAATTAGCTGTCACATCGCCTTCAACGGTTGGATTAGTGGCTAAAATGACTTCATTAATTGGTTCTGATGCTAGTTTGATTTTTAATAAATCAAGGCCAATGTCGTTAGGGCCGATACCATCTAATGGTGATAAGTGGCCTAATAATACAAAATAACGACCACTATACTGCCCAGTTTGTTCAATGGCAACGATATCAACTGGTGTTTCGACCACACAAAGCTGTCCGCTACTTTGACGGCGAGCATTTTTACAAATAGAACAAATATTTTGCTCGGTGAATGTTCGACACTCTTTACAATGGCCTATATTTATCATTGCCTCATGCAATTCATGAGCCAATTTAATACCGCCTTGTCGATTTCGTTGTAATAAATGAAAGGCCATTCGTTGTGCCGATTTTGGACCAACACCAGGTAAACAACGCAGTGCTTCCATAAGAGATTCTAGTAATGGACTTATTTGCATGAATTAATCTATTTCTCGCAGATTTAAATTGTTAGGTTAATAATACCTTATTTTCAATAATCTATTAAATAAGAATTATTTTAAAGGTGTATTTAATGTTGGTGAAAATTGAAAAATTGTAGGCAAATTCGTAGGTACAATAGTACTTAGCTGACAACAATTTACATAATAAATTGTTAAATCTATACTTATTTATTGATAGATTTTA
>NZ_LZGZ01000016.1:0-5780 GCF_001690515.1 Gilliamella sp. Fer4-1
CTTGCTCAATTAAAGATAGTCGAGCAAAATCCATTCAATTAACACAAAAAGGATTGAATAAAGCAAATGAAACTGTACCTTTGGTTGAACAAATAGATAAAGATTTTTTTTCAACATTACAAGGTGATAAAGAACAATTTATGGAAATGTTATTAACACTATTAAAAACCAACATGAAGGGATAAAATCATTTATAAATTTTTATTATTTATTGTTTTTATCAACTTTGAATGCATCAACTTGACTTAAAATAAGTTTTTGAAGACTTTGTCTCAAATTTCTAGAACAAAATACTTTAAAACTAAATCGTTATAACTCAAGCTGTTAAAGCTCATTACTTGACTAAATTTAATTAAAAAAGGTGATATTACATCACCTTTTATCTATAGTTAGAACGTTTTGCTAAACTTATTTTGTCGCATTTTGTTCTTGAGCTGATTGAATCGCAGTTAAAGCAATAGTGTAAACAATATCATCAACTAATGCACCACGAGATAAGTCATTAACTGGTTTACGCATACCTTGTAACATTGGGCCAATCGAAACAAGATCCGCTGAACGCTGTACAGCTTTATAAGTCGTATTACCGGTATTAAGATCAGGGAAGATAAATACTGTTGCTTTACCTGCTACTTGTGAATTTGGCGCTTTCGATTTTGCTACATCTGGCATTACCGCGGCATCATATTGCAATGGACCATCGATCATAAGATCTGGACGTTTTTCTTGAGCAATGCGAGTTGCTTCTTTCACTTTTTCAACATCAGCACCTTGACCCGAGCTACCTGTTGAGTAAGAGATCATCGCAACGCGTGGTTCAATACCAAAGGCGATTGCTGTATCAGCTGATTGAATCGCAATTTCAGCCAATTCTTGTGCATTTGGATCTGGATTAATTGCACAGTCACCATAAATATACACTTGATCTGGCATTAACATAAAGAATACTGATGAAAC
Source organism: Gilliamella sp. Fer4-1 (assembly GCF_001690515.1). Classification (NCBI taxonomy): domain Bacteria; kingdom Pseudomonadati; phylum Pseudomonadota; class Gammaproteobacteria; order Orbales; family Orbaceae; genus Gilliamella; species Gilliamella sp. Fer4-1. Next base: position 958 of record NZ_LZGZ01000016.1, read on the forward strand.
AAGTGAACTACCTGGGGCAGTTTTAATTAATTGTAATGGTGGACGGATAGTATTAGCGGTTGTATGCACAGCACCTGACACTAAACCATCAACTTCATTTGCTTCAAGCATCATTGTACCAAGTACTACGTTATCAGCTAATTGCTCACGAGCAATTACTTCTGTCATACCTTTATTTTTACGTAATTCAACTAAACGAGGTACATACTTTTCACGAATTAATTCAGGATCAACAATTTCAACACCTTGACCTAAAGTGACGCCTTGTGAAGCGGCAACTTTACGCACTTCGTCCGGATTCCCTATTAATACACATTTAGCGATATTACGCTCAGCACAAATTGCGGCTGCTTTAACCGTTCTTGGTTCATCCCCTTCTGGCAATACAACCACTTTCTTAGCATTACGTGCAAGCTCTGTTAATTGATAACGGAAAGCTGGTGGAGATAAGCGACGAGCAGAATTAATCACTTCATTTAATGATTTGATCCAATTTGCATCAATATGATCAGCCACAAAATTTTGTGTGCTTTCCATTCGCTCTTTATCGTCAACTGGAATTTCTAAATTAAATTGCTGTAAATTAATAGATGTTTGGAAAGTATTAGTTTGCACAGTAAATACTGGTAAACCTGTATCAAAAGCTGGTTGGCATAATTTTGCGATCTTTTCATCAATATCATAACCGCCCGTTAAAAGCACACCACCAATAGCCACACCATTCATGGCAGCTAAACTAATAGCAACTAATACATCAGCACGATCAGCTGAAGTCACTAACAGTGCATTAGGTTGTAAATGGCTAATAATATTAGGCACACTACGTGAGCAGAAAGAAATATGTTTGATTCGACGGTTTTTGATATCGCCTTCATTAATAATTTTTGCATCAAAATGTTTAGCAATATCAATAGAACGGCAAGCACTTAAATCTATATTCCAAGGAATACAACCCAGAACAGGAAGTGGGCTATGCGCACTTAAATCTTTAATGGTGATTTTTTTATCGTCAAATTTAGGGGTATGATAAATTTCGGCAACATCTGGGCGAGCAAGATTTTGTTCTTCAACTGGCGCATTCACTTTATTAACAATCACACCAACGATTTTTTCGTTTTTAATACCACCAAAGTTAGAACGCGCAATTTCAATACGATCTCTAAGCTGTTCTGGTGTATCTTTACCCATATTAACGACAAAAATAATTTCGGCGCCAAGGGTTTTAGCGATATTATTATTAAGCTCGTTAGCAAATGGATAATCCGATGTTGGCACAATACCTTCAACTAAAACAACATCAGCACCTTTCGTGTTTTCAGCATAAAGGGCAACGATTTCTTCCATTAATACATCTTGTTGATTTAAACCTAATAGGTTTTCAACATGGCTCATTTTAAGCGGTTTTAGCGCTGGAATTGATGTGTTGTGGCTAACTAAAGTTGTCGTATTATCTGGCGCATCACCACCAGCTCTTGGCTGTGCAACGGGCTTAAATACATTTAAGTTAATACCTTGACGCTCCATAGCTCGAATAACACCAAGGCTCACACCAGTTAAACCAACATTGGTGCCAGTTGGAATGAGCATAATTGTACGAGACATAATTGTTACCTCTTAATTCTTCATTATATAAAAACAAACCGCCATTTAGGCGGTTTTAAATATTTATTACGCGGTTAGACGCGCAGCATCTTGAGCAATAACAAGTTCTTCATTGGTTGGAATAACCATCGCAATTGCAGAACCCTCTTTAGTAATTGTACCACCTTGGCCAAAACGAGCAGCAAGATTACGCTCTTGATCAAGTTCAAAGCCAAGAATGCTTAATTTTTGTAATGCCATACGACGAACTTCTTCAGAATTTTCCCCAATACCGCCAGTAAAGACGATAGCATCTAAACGACCGTCTAATAACATTGCATAACCACCGATATATTTTACTAAACGATGAACAAAAACATCTAAAGCATTTTTGGCATCTTCATTAGTATCATAATTATCGGTGACATAACGGCAGTCACTGCTTACACCTGTCAAACCTAATAAACCTGATTTTTTGTTTAAAAGATTGTTAATATCGGCAACTGACATTTTTAAATTGTCGTGTAAGAAGAACATAATAGCAGGATCGATATCACCGCTGCGCGTACCCATAACTAAACCTTCGAGTGGCGTTAACCCCATTGAAGTTTCAACACATTCGCCATTTTTAACGGCAGTAATTGATGCGCCATTACCTAAATGACAAGTGATCACATTCGTTTGGTCAACAGGTTTATTTAATAATCTTGCCGCTTCACGGCTAACATAATAATGGCTAGTACCGTGCGCACCATAACGACGAACGCCATGTTTAGTATAAAGCTCGTTAGGAAGAGCATATAAATAAGCTTCTTTTGGCATTGTTGTATGGAATGCGGTATCAAACACAGCCACATTTTTATTTTTTAAGTGTGGAAAAGCTTCAAATGCCTCACGAATACCGATTAAATGAGCTGGATTATGTAACGGAGCAAAAGCTGCTGCATCTTCAATACCTTTTAATACTGAATCATCAATCACAACTGATTGTGTATATTTTTCACCGCCGTGAACAATTCGATGACCAATAGACTTAATACTATCTAATAATTCTGGTTTTTGTGGGAAGATACTATTAACGATAAATTTAATTGCTTCACTATGTGCAGCGCCTGCACCTAAAGATGCTTCACCTTTAACACCATCAAGTTTCCACTTAATGCGTGCATCAGGCAGGTTAAAACATTCGGCTAATCCAGAAAGAAACTCATCACCGTTTTCAGGGTTAATAATAGCAAATTTTAATGATGAACTTCCGCAATTAAGAACAAGAGCGTTATTACTTGATGACATAGTAATTCCTATAGATTGAATAAAAAGATATATACCAATCAAAATTGGTAACTAAGCACATGATTTAAAATCAATGTGACTACGCTAAGGTGACTTCTGGTATCTTACTTTTTGAGATAGAATAATGAGAGTCCCCAATTTGAATGGTACTATTTTAAGATAATAACAAGTGAATGTCGAGGAATCGGAAAAATATGAATGTAATAAGCACATTTAAAGCAGGTCAACGATATATAAAGCTTTGCCCGACAGATAAACAATTAGCATATTCATTTCCTGAATTAAAAATCATTAACTACATAAAAACTACAAGCAAATACTTACCACCAATCGTTATTGGTTTGCTAGTTTGGCAATATTACATGCCAGCACAAATTGCGGTAACAGCAATAACCGTACTATTTACTTTAAGCTTACCGCTACAAGGGATATATTGGCTAGGTAAACGAGCGCTATCACCACTCCCTCTTAATTTAATTGATTGCTATAACCAGTTAAAAGCAAAATTAGTTGCGAAAAAAATCGTCGCTGAGAATAGCCCTGAAGTCAACAAATTAACGTTTGAAGAATTTATGAAACTGATCAAACTTGCAAAAGAACATTTAGGCGACTATTTTGGTCAAGATAATGATAACTCACCTTATGATAAAGGCTAATATCCATGGCAGATTTAATTAATACTCTACAAAATCAAATTGACCGACTTGAACAGCAAATCAGTTTAGCCAACGAACAACAATATCAAGAGCCTTATTTTGACGAACAATTATTTCAAACCAATAACATTGTCACAGACAAAGCCTTTTATCTTGCAAAGATCAAACAAACATATCAAGCGTTAATGGCTAATATCAAATCAGAAAAAGTTGAACAAATCACCTTTTTATCAGACACATTAGTCAACCAAATTGCCGCCCTAACACGCGAACTTGCTACCCACAACTTACGTCGCAAAGATCTAAAAAACATTTTTGAAGAAACATTAGCCCAAAAACACATGCGCCATTTAGATTATTTACGTCGATTACAAGAGATGAAATATGAACTAGAATTATCACCTGATGTGATCAACCAAAGCAAAATTGCTGCGCTTGATAACCGCATCTACCGCTGTGAACAAGCCATTAACAAGATTGAATTAGAAATGGAAAATGATGGGAATTTAGCTGAATAAACATAGATTAAAATACATAGATTAAAATAAGTCGTGAAAATTTATGGAACAAAAATTTAAAAATTATCGTATTGATGCTATTGATAACATTCAAAAAAAAACCTTTAAGCCACTTTCTAGCGATGGAAATATTCGATTTCGATATAATGCTGTATATAAAATTATAATGATTGCTTTTTATATTTTACTAGTCATTAACTGGATTTATTACTCATTCAAAGTAGGTAGGGAAACAATTCTTTCAGATTTTTTTAATACTAGTTACTGCATTTTTTCGATAGTAATTAGTTTTATTATCGCTCTCTTCTTTTATTTAATGACTAAACCAAATTTAATTGCGGTGAAAGTTCCCATACCACGGTGGGAAAGAATTAAATTCTTGCTAGGGCATTTTTTTCAATTTTTTCTATGCTCGATTTTTATTACAATTTGCCTACCAATCAATTTAGTTCATCTCTACCCGGGAAATACATATAATTATTTGACAGATTATGAAATTACAACACCGGGGCCCCAAAAACGGCACTATCATCGCTACGCTAACGGTATAAAAATTCATGATCCATATACATCAAAAAAATTTTTTCTACCATTTACAAAAAAAAATGACGCTGATATTTACCCTAAAAAATTATTGGTAACCATTAAAAGTAATTTTTGGGGATCTTATCTTATTGATTACAAACTATATGATAAAGCGCCTCAATTACCTAAAAATAACGTGATTGATAATTAAAACTCTCTTAAAACATCAGTATTATCAAATAATCGTGAG
>NZ_LZGZ01000017.1:0-31166 GCF_001690515.1 Gilliamella sp. Fer4-1
AATTATATTATTGTGCTAATTTAGCTTACTTGAATATTATACCTGCCTAATATTCAAGTAAGCCCAACAATAAATATTTATACTAAAATGTAATTCTACCTGAAACGTTTTGATAATTAACCTTTTGCTAAATAAAATTAGCCTAACTTTTATAATTATTAGCTATTTATGGTGTTAGCCGGATAATTGAATCGTGCATTATTTTGTTATAAAAGGTTTCATTCGTTTTTCAAAGTCTAACCAATCGTAATAACCATCACTATTAACAGAAGCATTGTTCAAATGTAATTGATAATGTTGTGGTGGATTATTGGCATCAAGCGCTTGCCCGCTATGTAGTTGTTCAAAGCTTTGATAAATATATTCGGCTTTAAAAAAGTATTTATCTGTAGGTAGGTGACGAAAACGTTGTAAAGTGATCTTGCCACCAATAGGTGTTGTTTCAAATTGATTTGGTAGTTGATAGTCTTTAAAGTCTAATGCACCAAGTAATGCGGCAATAGTGCTATCATGACCAACAAGTAGGTTTACTTTATTATCTCGTTGTATTAGATCACTTATCATATTGATAATGAGGATAGCAGAATGTTTAGCAAGCGTTTTAGATTGGAAAACTAAACGAATATATTGATTACGAATAGCGATAATTTGTTGCCACTGTTCTTGGCTAGTTAGTCTTCCCCATGCAATTTGTTCTTTTGGAAAAGCTGAATAGTATTGTAATAAAAACGCATCAACGGCCGAAGTTCCTATTGCAAGAGGTCCAAGTAGCGCTGGTTCTTCATGTTTTTTGAAATAGAGTTGTGATGGGATTTTAGCTAAATTACACTGATATTCAGCATATAATTTTGAGTGTTTATAATCTAAAATATCGGAAAGGATTTGATAAGCAGGGGCTAGATTTTCAAAGATGTTGGTGGCTTTGTTGGCTTCTTTAATATCGTTCAATACTGCATATTTAAATTCTGGCGAATCATCTCGCAAACTAGGATCGAAAATAGGATCCATATTTTCAATAGAATATTTGTGATGAATAGGAATATCATACCCAGCAAAGGCGCCAATTGTCAGGAATTGAGCGGTTGCAACTGTTCTTTGCAGGCTGTTAGCATACACAAATAATTTGGTATCGGTTTTTGATAATTTTATATTGTGTTTTTCAAGCCAAGTTGATAAATAGTGGCCAAAATAGGCTTCTAACACGCCACCTCGTGTTGTTAAATAACCATATGGATGGTTCCATTTTGGCCATTTAAAAGGCGTTGCTTTTTCTAAAAACTGTAAAGTATTGTGTAATGGAGTACGAATACCGTGGCGACTAATTATGACGACTTTATCTAGCTGATAATGATTATTATTCATTTGATGATCCATCCTTGTTTATGCAAATAATTTAAAACAAAATCGCGTTGCTCGTTGTTTATTGTATTCACAATTTTACTGCTCCAACCGCCAGCTTTTTGATTAGTACTACGAGCTTTATAGTAATCATCCATTTGAACATCATATTTTGCCAAAATTTCCCTATCAATGGAGCGATAATGGTTCTCAAAAAAGACTAGATCTTGTGGTAATCTTGGTTTTATTTCTGGATTATCATCTGGATAGCCAAGGCAAAGTCCAAAAAGTGGAAGGACGTATTTGGGCAAGTCAAGTAATTGAGTAACTTTATCAAGGCTGTTGCGCAATCCGCCAATGTATACAGCACCTAATCCTAATGATTCGGCTGCGGTTACGGCATTTTGTGCCATAATTGCTGTATCAACACAGCCCAATAATAGCTGCTCTGCTTTGCCAAGATTAAGTTTTGGATCAATTTGATAATGGCGATTAAAATCGGCGCAAAACACCCAAAATTCAGGTGTTTGGATAACATACTTTTGATCGCCTGCATAATGAGCCAGCATTTCTCGCTTATTGGTGTCTGTAATACGAATAATGGTCGAACATTGAATCAAATTAGAACTAGAAGCCGACTGTGCTGCGCTAACAATTAAAGCTATTTGCTCTTGAGTTAAACTAGTTGTTTTATAATCACGAATAGAGCGGTGTCGACAAAGTAGAACGATGGTTTCATTTTGCATAGTGGCTCCTTATTATTATTTGTTTACAAATTGAAGATCCCAAACGCCATGACCTAAATTTTGACCTCGTTTTTCAAATTTAGTAATTGGTCTATCATCAGGTCTTGGAATATAGTTACTGCTTGGCGATAAGTTTTCAAAACCTTCAGCTTGGGTTAAAACCTCTAACATATGTTCTGCATAATGTTGCCAATCAGTAGCTAGGTGCAAAATCCCACCTAATTTTAATTTTTGTCGAATTAACTGTACAAATTGGGGTTGAATAATACGGCGCTTATTATGTCTTGCTTTATGCCAAGGATCAGGAAAAAAAATTTGTACTTTGTCTAATGTATGATTAGGGATCATATTTTCTAATACTTCAATAGCGTCATGGCACATCACTTTTAAGTTCGATAATTGGTTTTCTTCAATAGCCATTAAACAAGCCCCCACCCCTGGCTTGTGCACTTCAATGCCTAAAAAGTTTTTATTAGGTGCATTTTTGGCCATTTCAATTAATGAAGCCCCCATACCAAATCCAATTTCCAAAACGGCTGGTTTGCCAGTAGCAAAATAAATGGGTGAATTAGCATCATACTCAATCCCAAAAACAGGCCATAAATTGTTTAGTGCTTGTTCTTGCCCTTTCGTTAAACGACCTTGTCGTAAAACAAAACTACGAATGGTTCTTTTAGATTTGATATTTTCGTTATCTGAGTTTAATTGTTCGTTCATCACAGTATCTACTTAGGTTATGAAATTTATTAAAGCTAATTGATAGTTTGCTTGCTAGTTTACTCGATTTTTTCCTCACAGCAAAAGTATCTTACAGTTGAATTTTTTAATGAATGATTTATAAAAACTTATCAAATATTTTTATATTGTGGTTGAGCATGATAGATAAATGATTATATAATTATAGCCCCGATTTAACCGATTACGATTAAGTAATCATCAATACATGCTTGAGGATTTCTCGTGCCTGATATGAAGCTTTTTGCTGGTAATGCCACACCCGAACTAGCAAAGCGTATAGCTAATCGCCTTTATACTTCACTTGGTGACATTGTGGTAAGCCGTTTTAGTGATGGTGAAGTTAATGTCCAAATCAATGAAAATGTCCGTGGTGAAGATGTTTTTATTATTCAATCAACTTGTGCTCCTACCAATGACAATTTAATGGAATTACTAGTCATGATCGACGCTATGCGACGTGCATCAGCGGGTCGTATTACTGCTGTTATTCCTTATTTTGGTTATGCAAGGCAAGATCGCCGAGTTCGTTCAGCTCGTGTACCTATTACCGCTAAAGTTGTTGCTGATTTTTTATCCACCGTTGGTGTTGATAGGGTTTTAACCGTTGATCTTCATGCAGAACAAATTCAGGGTTTTTTTGATGTACCTGTCGATAACGTATTTGGTAGCCCTGTGATTTTAGAAGATATGTTGCAGCGTGAGTTTGAGCGCCCAATCGTGGTTTCACCTGATATTGGCGGTGTTGTTCGAGCTCGAGCTATTGCAAAACTCCTTAATGATACTGATATGGCAATTATTGATAAGCGTCGTCAGCGTGCAAATGAAGCTGAAGTAATGAATATCATTGGTGATGTTGCGGATAGAGATTGTATCTTAGTGGATGATATGATTGATACTGCGGGAACACTTTGTAAAGCAGCTGATGCTTTAAAAGCGCGAGGTGCCAAAAGAGTATTTGCTTATGCTACCCACCCGATTTTTTCAGGTAAAGCAGTAAGTAACATTAAAAACTGTGCCATTGATGAAATTGTTGTTTGTGACACGATTCCATTAACGGCTGAAGTAAAAGCATTGAAAAATGTTCGCCAATTAACTTTATCGGGTATGCTTGCTGAAGCAATTCGTCGGATTAGTAACGAAGAATCAATTTCAGCTATGTTTCATCAATAACCTATTTTATCATTGGTATAATGCCCCTTTTGGGGCATTTTTATCGATAAAATCAATGACAATAAAATATTATGACAACGATAAAACTGATTGTAGGACTCGGCAATCCTGGAAATGAATATGCAGCAACAAGGCACAATGCAGGTGCGTGGTTTGTTAATCAATTGGCTGAACGTTATAATCAATCATTAAAAAATGAACAAAAATTTTGGGGTTACACATCACGAATCAATATTTCAGGCCATGATGTACGTTTATTAGTTCCAATTACTTTCATGAATTTAAGTGGTAAAGCTGTTCAAGCTATGGCGACGTTTTACCAAATAAAGCCAGAAGAGATCTTAGTTGCACATGATGAACTCGACTTAAATCCCGGAATAGCTAAACTTAAGTTTGGCGGTAGTCATGGTGGGCATAATGGGCTAAAAGATATTGCTAATAAATTAGGTAATAATTTAAATTTTTATCGGTTAAGAATTGGTATTGGACATCCTGGCGATAAAAATAAAGTTGTTGGTTACGTTCTTACCCCCCCCTCTAAACCAGAGCAAGCGTTAATTGATCAAGCTATTGATGAATCAGTGCGCTGTACTGAGATTATATTATCACAGGGGATTGATGCTGCGATGAACCAATTACACGCTTTTAAGGCAATTTGTTGATTTAGCGCGAAAGGGTACAATAACTAATTGACTATTATAAAAAATCCACCCAATATTGGGTGGATTGCTATTATTTTAAGATGGGAAAATCAAGAAAATAAATGAGTAATATTGCCACCTTTCTCTGCAATTTTCTTCATAACTTCTTTAATTAACCAAGTATTCATTGCTGCTGTATCATCAGTGCTACCGGTATAATTCAGCTCTTGCGCTAATTTTTTACGCGCATCTAAACTACTATCTATGCCTAACAATTTCAACAAGTCAACAATAGATGTTTTCCAGTTAAGCGCTTCAGGATGTTTTTTAGCTAAATTATCAAGAATAGACGTAACATCAACATTTGATGCTGATGTGCTCTGCTCTGTCTTTTCCTTAACCTGTTCAGTACCTTTTGATACTGTATCTTTAACAGAGCCAGTTATATCTCCGACTTTATCTTTTACTGCCTCAACAGCATGATCTACTGTTGCTTGAGCACTAGGAAACACTTTAGAAAAAATATTATTTAAGATACCCATATTACACCTCTTAATTTTAAACTGCTTATAAAAAACCGCTTAATGATATAGATGTAGAAAATATCGTAATTAATATAACCCTTAAAGGGATAGAATGTCAAAATAGTTATGCTTTAATAGCATTTTATGTATTACGATAAAGTGTTTGCCAAGATATAAAACAATTATTTAGATTTTTAAATTATTTTATATCAAAAAAATGCCCTTAAAAGGGCATTAGAATTGTTAGAATTTTGATTAATTATAATTTAGTTCAACTAGTTAAAAAAAGCTCGAAGGATAGCATACTCAACACCACGAATTTCGGCTAAACCTCGTAAACGGCCTATAGCTGAATAGCCTGGATTTGTCTTTTTCTTCAGATCATCCAACATTTGATGTCCATGATCTGGACGAACAGGGATTGAGCGTTTGATTCCTGCTTTTTTACGTCTCTGTTCTTCTGTAATGAGCGCCTTTATTACGGCATACATGTCAACATCACCAGCTAAATGATCGCCTTCATGAAAAGATAATGGGTTTTCTTCTCTAACTGTTGCTCGCAAATGAATAAAATGAACACGGTCAGCAAATTTTTTAGCCATTATTGCCAAATCATTATCGCTACGAACTCCATAAGAACCAGTACAAAAACAAAAACCATTATGTATGCTGTCAACAGTTTCTTTTATCCACTGCATATCTTCAATTGTTGATACTATTCGCGGTAACCCTAGAATTGGTCGAGGGGGATCATCTGGGTGAACAGTTAAGACAATACCAACTTCTTCTGCAACGGGTACAATAGCTTTTAAAAAAAGGGCATAATTTTCACGTAACTTAACTTTATCAATCCCATCATAAGTTGCAAGATGCGCCCTAAACTGATCAAGTGAATAGCCTTCTTCTGCGCCAGGTAAACCGGCAATGATGTTTGCAATAAGTTTATCTTTATCGGCTTGAGTCATTTTTTCAAAATAAGATTTAGCTAAAACAGTATCTTCTTTTGAGTAATCTTTTTCTGCATTAGGTCTTTGTAGTATATAGATATCGAATGCTGCAAATGCCACTTGATCAAAACGCAAGGCCTTTGAGCCATCAGGTAACTCGTAAGCAAGATCTGTACGGGTCCAATCTAAAACGGGCATAAAATTATAACAAACAGTATCAATACCACACGTAGCTAAATTCCGAATAGATTGTTTGTAATTTTCAATATGCTGCAAAACGTTTCCTGTGTGGGTTTTTATTTCTTCATGAACAGGAATACTTTCTACAACAGACCATGTTAATCCTTTATCTTCAATAATATTTTTTCGTTTTTGAATTTCTTCAATGGTCCAAACTTCTCCATTGGGAATATGGTGTAAAGCTGTAACAATTCCAGTTGCTCCAGCTTGTTTAATATCATCTAATGATACTGGGTCATTTGGTCCAAACCAACGCATCGTTTGTTCCATATAAATCTCCTTCACGATTTCATTTTGTTATTTCTAAAATAATAAAGATCTATAAACAATGCTGATTATTATTACCTATTGATTAACAATGTTAACCGGAATTGAGTCAAATAAATAACCATCAAAATTTGGATCTTCGCTATCCGAAACTGCCATTAATGTTTGTTTAACATTTTCTAAATGTTGCCACATAGCATGACGTGCGGCCATTGCATCTTTTACCTGTAAGGTTTGTAAAATTTTTTCATGATCATAAAGCCATTTTTTTCGATAACTATGATCAGTAATTCGGCTGTGTAGTTGCCCCCACATTTTGCTAGCGGTACGTTTTTGCCATAAATCATCTAACAAATTTTCAAGTATTGAATTTTTGGTTGCTCTTGCTATTGCAATATGAAACATTTCATCTGCACTGTAATCATCTAAAATACCTTGTTCTAAAATTTTTCGCTCTTGCTCTAAGATAGCTCTTAACTCAATAATATCGGATTTTACAATTTGAGATGCGGCAAAAGCGGCGATATTACTTTCAATTAATTGCCTAGCTTGTAATAGTTCAAAAGGACCAAAATCTTCTTCTTCAATCTTTTTATCTGTTTCTGATAATATTTCATTTGGTAAACCAATTACATATACGCCAGAACCTTTTTTTACTGTGACTAGATTTTCGAGTTCTAGCATAATTAGTGCTTCTCTCACTACGGTTCTACTTACATTAAAGGCTTCTGCAATATCTCTTTCAGGCGGTAATCTCTCACCAATTTTATAGGTGCCATTTTTTAATAATGATTTCAGCTCATTACCAATTTTTTGGTACAGCCGATTAACCATGAACATTATTATAATCCTTTATTTTTACGTTTATTTTGAGCAATTATACGCTAATTATTACAAGTATTAGAAGTCAATTATGGGATAAATACATTTAATTTCATAATTGGAATGCCAATATGGTTTTATATTATAGATTTTTTTGAGCATTATATATTAAATAAACCAAAAAAAGCGATATAGATCACAAAAAAGAAAAAATTGGGATGAAAAGTTTGCCAACAAATGAAAATATATCTAATCAATAAAGTAGTTAAACAGATAATCACGGTGAATAAAATGTTAAATTTATTAAATCTTCCTAAATCAATCCAATATAAACCTTTATATGACCGGGAAAAAATAACCTCACGAATTGTCCATTTGGGATTCGGTGCTTTTCACCGTGCTCATCAAGCGTTATTGACCGATCGTTTACTTAACAAGGGAAACTGTGACTGGGGTATTTGTGAAGTTAATATTGTTGGTGGTAAAGAATTAATTCATGAAATTCGTAAACAAGATCATTTGTATACTGTGTTAGAAAAAGGTGCAACATCAAAAGAAGCATTTATTATTGGCAGCGTAACAGAATCATTGTTAGCACCAACAGATGGAATAGATGCAATTTTAGAAAAAATGGCTGATCCAGTTGTTGAAATTGTTTCATTAACAGTAACAGAAAAGGGGTATTGCATGTTACCTAGTGGAGCAGGATTAGATTTGAATAATACATTAATTAAAGCTGACTTAGCGAATCCAACAAAGCCTATGTCAGCCCCTGGTGTTATTGTAGAGGCACTTTATAGAAGAATGCAACGAGGATTAAAATCCTTTACTGCTTTATCATGCGATAATATTCCTGAAAATGGATTAGCTTTAAAAAAAGCAATATTAGGATTAGCTAACGCTCGAGATCCACAATTAGCAAATTGGATTGAGTCTAATACAACATTCCCATGTACTATGGTTGACCGTATTGTCCCTGCCGCAACATCCGAAACATTAATTGAAATTGAAGATACATTAGGCGGTATGTTTGATCCATGTGGTATTGCTTGTGAACCTTTTATTCAGTGGATTATAGAAGATAATTTTGTGACTAACCGTCCTAATTGGAATGAAGTCGGTGCTGAATTCGTTGATAATGTTGTTCCATATGAAGAGATGAAACTTCGTATGTTAAATGGTAGCCATTCTTTTCTAGCCTACTTAGGCTATTTGGCTGGTTACGAGCACATTAATGATTGTATGAATGATGTTAATTATAAAAAAGCAACTTTAACATTGATGATGCAACAACAAGCACCAACACTTCACGTCCCTAGTCATGTTAATTTGCAAGAATATGCAAACAAACTTATTGAGCGTTTTAGTAATCCATCGTTAAAACATAAAACATGGCAAATTGCGATGGACGGTACTCAAAAATTGCCTCAAAGAATGTTGGATTCAATCCGTTGGCATATCAAAAATGGTTCAGATTTTTCATTGCTAGCTTTAGGGGTTGCAAGTTGGATGCGCTATGTCGGCGGCATTGATGATAATAACCAGTCAATAGATTTACGAGATCCAATGAGTGAGCAACTACAAACTATTACTAAAGCGAGTACTGATGGAGTTGAACGAGTAAATGCTTTATTACGTTTAAAGGCTGTCTTTGGTTTAGATTTGCCGAATAATGAATTATTTAAAGAAAAAGTGACAATACATTACCTTTCTTTAATGAAATATGGGGCAAAACAAACTGTCAGCAATTTATCAAACTAAGGGTGGATTAAATATAATGAAAAATTTTTTGGATGAAAACTTTTTATTACTAACTGAAACGGCACAAAGACTCTATTTTGATTATGCAGCAGATCAACCGATATATGATTATCATTGTCATTTACCGCCAAAAGATATTGCGGAAAATAAAAACTTCTGTAATTTAGCAGAGATTTGGCTTGCTGGTGATCATTATAAATGGAGAGTACTTCGTACCGCCGGTGTAGATGAGAAATTTATTACTGGTAATGCATCAGATTACGAAAAATATTTAGCTTGGGCAAAAGTGGTTCCTTTAACATTGGGCAATCCAATTTATCATTGGACTCATTTAGAGTTACGGCGTCCGTTTGGTATAAAAAACATTCTTTTTAATGAAAAAACAGCTGAAAGAATTTGGCTTCAGGCTAATGAACAATTAGCTACAAAAGAATTTTCGACAAAAGGTATTTTGAAACAAATGAATATTAGGGCAGTAGGGACTACTGATGATCCAATTGATTCACTTCAATACCATAAACAAATAAGCTTGGATGATTCCTTTGAAACTAAAGTAAGACCTAGTTGGCGACCTGATAAAGTATTTAAAATTGAATTATCTGGATTTTCTGACTATATTTCTCAATTAGGTCAGGTTTGTGATATTGAAATAAATACTTTTTCAGAGCTGCTTACTGCGTTATTAAAAAGGCTTGATCACTTTGAACAGCATGGCTGTGAAGCATCAGATCATGGTATTGAGATATTACGCTACGCAGATATCCCTTCAGAACAACAACTCAATTTAATACTCAAAAAACGTCTAAATAATCAATCTTTATCTGAATTAGAAATAGCACAATTCAGTACAGCAGTTCTTGTTTGGTTAGGTAAACAATATCATAAACGTAATTGGGTTATGCAATTACACTTAGGTGCTTTACGCAATAATAATCAACGGATGTTTAAATTGCTGGGTCCAGATGCAGGATTTGATTCAATTGGCGATAGACCAATCGCTGAACCTTTATCTTCATTATTGGGAACTTTAGATCTGACCGATGAGTTACCTAAAACAATACTATATTGCTTAAATCCTAGAGATAACGAAGTCTTAGCTACAATGGCTGGTAATTTCCAAGGTTCTGGTATCGCTGGCAAAATTCAATTTGGATCAGGGTGGTGGTTCAATGACCAAAAAGATGGCATGGAGCGTCAACTTATGCAGCTTTCACAAATGGGATTATTAAGCCAATTTGTTGGAATGTTAACTGACTCACGTAGTTTTCTCTCATTTACAAGACATGAGTATTTTAGAAGAATTTTGTGCAATATGGTTGGAAATTGGATCGAAAATGGTGAAATTCCTGCTGATTTTAATTTGGTAGGAAATATGATCAAAGATATTTGCTTCAATAATGCTAATTCTTACTTTTCTAAATAGTAACAATAATTAAAGTTTACATGGAATAATAAGGAGTAATAATGAAAATAGTACAAAAATTTAGGTGGAGCATGATATTACTTATTTGTGCAATTACCATCATTAATTACCTTGACAGAACAGCATTGGGTGTTGCTGCCCCTACTATTTTAGAAACAACAGGCATTACTAAAGAACAATATTCTTGGGTAGTAAGTGCCTTCCAGTTGGCTTATACAATTGGTCAACCAATTATGGGATTTTTTATTGATACTATTGGATTAAGGCTAGGCTTTGCTATTTGTGCTATTGTGTGGGGATTTGCAACTATGGGGCATGCATTAACTGGTACATGGCAAGGTTTAGCTTTTATGAGAGGGATAATGGGTTTCAGTGAAGCCTCAGCAATACCCGCCGGTATAAAAACAGCATCGATATGGTTTCCCGCAAAAGAACGAGGTATTGCTTCAGGCATATTTAATATGGGGACTTCATTTGGTGCAATGTTAGCTCCACCTTTAATTGCATGGTGTATTTTATTTCAAGGTTGGCAATTTGCTTTTGTTGTTTCTGGCTCTTTAGCATTGATTGCAGCACTTGCCTGGTTTACTTTTTATCGAGATCCTAAAGATTCTAAAATGCTATCGGCTGAAGAACGTGCATATATTGAGGCTGGTCAAGAGAAATATTTAGATATTGATAAAAAAGAAAAAGTTTCTATTTCATCAATTCTTTCTCAACGAAACTTTTGGGGAATTGGTATTGCACGTTTTCTTGCCGATCCTGCTTGGGGGACTATTAACTTTTGGGTACCAATATTTTTTGTTGAAACACTACACTTTAGCCTAAAAGAAATTGCTATGTTTGTTTGGTTACCTTTTTTAATGGCAGATTTAGGATGTTTAGCTAGTGGATTTGTAGCTAAATTTTTAAATGACAGAGGTTTTTCGTTAATTAGATCAAGATTAATTACTTTTTCTATAGGCGCTGTAATTATGATGACAATTGGTTTTGTAAGTGTTGTTCAAAACCCTTATTTAGCCGTGTTCTTAATTAGTTTAGGTGGTTTTTCTCATCAATTACTCTCGACCGTAGCATCAACACTTGGTGGTGATTTGTTCAAAAAAAATCAGGTCGCAACAGCCGTTGGAATGGCTGGAGCGTGTGCATGGACAGGTCAGCTAATTTTTAATCTATTTATTGGTGCTTTTGTTAACATAATTGGGTTTGGTCCTTTCTTTGTTGCATTAGCATTTTTTGATGTTATTGGTGCTATTGTTTTATGGGCTTTTATTAGAGAAAATAAGTCAAATAAGCAAAGTTAACATTAATAATTAGCTTTTATTTTTATAATAACTGGCAGATATTAATAGTATTTGCCAATTTTTTATTTTGTTCTTTTAATTTTTAGTTATTTGTGAACTTTTTTATAAAGTGTTAATTAAGTGAAAATATTCTTTTTTTAAAGGACTTTTTCATTCAAATAAGATAAATTACTTAAACATTGGTGGAAAAATATTTTTGTATTTTAGTTATTATTATTTTTTAATAAAAGGCATAATTATGCGTTATAACGAACCACAAATGTTGACGTCAATTTTGACACAAGCCTCTTCTCTGTCTAAGATTCAAGATAGAACTAATGCATTATGCTCTTTAGCTAAAGTCATTTATGATTTATTGCCTTCACCATTGAATCAACAATGCCGAGTTGCTAACTATCGTCAAGGTATGTTGATTTTAGAGGTTAGTTCAGCTTGTTGGTTAACTAGATTGAAATATGAACAAAGCAATTTAATATCTGAAATACGAAAAAATATTTTACCATCCTTATCTTCTATTCAATATCAGATTAATCCAGATATTTCGGTGAGGTGGCCACAGAGCAATTATCACAGTGATAAGTCATCTTTAGCTTCAAGCGCAATGACACAAAAAAGCGCAATGTTTTTATCTGCATTAGCAGAAAATGCACCAGACAAGTTAAAAAAACAATTGATAAAACTTGCTAACCATGCAAAATAAGCGCTGATAATTAGTTTTCAATTTTATAAAATTATATATCTTAAAGATATAAGGAGTGAATAATGGATAAAGATATGCTTACTTATCTTATAATTGGATTAGTAATTGGTTTTATTATTGGTTTTATTTTTGTAAATGTTATTAGCCCTAAGGCTCGTAAATATACCAAAGTTAAACATGAGCTAGAACAAGCAAAAGATGAATTAATAGCACAAAAACAAATGATTGCTAAACATTTTTCTCATAGTGCTGAGATATTGGATAGTATGGCTAACGATTTTCGCCGTCTTTATCAACATATGGCTGAAAGCTCTGGTCAATTTATTGATAGTGATAACGTTTCATCTTTGGATTTGGATTTTGATTCTAGTTCTAATCCCCATGAAACAAAAGAAATTACGCTTGATAAGCAACCTAGAGATTATTCGGATAATTCATCTGGTTTATTTAAAACAGATGAAAATAAATCTTAACAATTATAGTTTAATACGCCGTTAATTAATGGCAAAGCATTTTTATAGAGATTAATTTTTGTAAAAGCGAGAGTTATAAAATGATTAATTCATTAAAAGATCGAAAAAAATTGCTAAGTATTTTAGCTTTAAGTTTAGGACTAAGTTTATCTACACTTCCGAATGCTTATGCTTCTTTTCCTTCTATGACAACTGCGAATAATGCTCAGCTTCCCAGTTTAGCGCCTATGCTAGAAACGGTATTGCCTTCCGTTGTTAGTATTAAAGTAGAAGGCACTACTCAAATGCAAAATAATATGCCAGAGGAATTTAGGCGATTTTTTGGTTATCCTGATAGTCAATCAAGATCTTTTACAGGTTTAGGATCAGGTGTGATTATTGATTCTGAAAAAGGTTATGTTGTTACCAATAATCATGTTATTGATGGTGCCGATAAAATTACGGTTGCTCTAAATGATGGACATGAATTTAAAGCGAAATTAATTGGCAAAGATCCGCAAAGTGATATTGCATTACTTAAAATCGATGATGCAAAAAAATTAACGGCAATTAAATTGGCGGATTCGGATAATTTGCGTGTTGGCGATTACGCTGTTGCGATTGGTAATCCATTTGGCATTGGTCAAACGGTTACTTCTGGGATTATTTCAGCTTTGGCTCGCAGTGGACTTAATATGAATGGTTTCGAAAATTTTATCCAAACAGATGCTTCAATTAACCAAGGGAACTCTGGAGGCGCACTTATTAATTTAAATGGTGAGCTTGTTGGTATTAATACGGCGATTATTGCACCAAACGGTGGGAATGTGGGTATCGGGTTTGCTATTCCTAGTAATATGGTGAAAAGCTTAACTTCGCAACTTATTGAATTTGGTGAAGTCAAACGTGGCGTGTTAGGCATCAAAGGGAATGAGCTAACATCAGATATAGCAAAAGCATTTGATGTTGATGTTCAAAAGGGTGCTTTTGTTAGTGAAGTTATTGAAAATTCAGCAGCGCAGGCTGCAGGAATTAAATCTGGCGATATCATTATTTCGATGGACAGTAAACCCATTGATAGTTTTGCTCAATTACGTGCAAAGATTGCAACAACAGGCGCAGGGCGAACTGTAACATTAGGCTTAATTCGAGATGGTAAAAAAATGTCTGTTGAGGTAAAACTCAAAAACAGTGATGAGGCAGTAACCGAAGCAAAATCACTTCATACAGCTCTTGATGGTGCAACACTTAGTAATGGGGAAATTAAAGGGCAAAAAGGCGTTTTAATAGAAAAACTCATTAAAAACTCGCCAGCATCTCGACTTAGTTTGCAAGAAGGAGATCTTATTACTGGGGTTAATAAAGAAAGAGTAACTAACATTGCAGATCTTCGAAAAATTATTGATAGTAGCCCATCTGTAATTGCATTAAATATTATTCGTGGCAATAGCCGCTTATATTTGATTTTACGGTAATTATTTTGCTTTATTTCATCGATGTTTAGGCATCGATGAAAACATCATTTTAACCCTTATATAGATATGTTAAAATTCTAACCATTGTTCCCTCTATCATTCTGATTCCAATGCTCAAGAAAATTCTATGGTCAATATTAATTGGAACTATTTTCGCTATTATCTTATTGATTGTTTTTCCTACGTTACGAAATGGAAATCAAGTAAATTTTTCAGGATCAATTTTTAGCGATGGTCCACTAAGCTATTCTAGAGCTGTCAACGTTGCTGCTCCAGCTGTCGTTAACATTTATAGTCGTTCGATTAATTCTGTTTCCCAAACATCTCAAGATAGCCCAATTACTCCGCTTGGCTCTGGAGTAATTATGAGTAAACAGGGATATATTATTACTAACTATCACGTTGTTGAGGATGCAGAACAAATTATTGTTGCACTACAAGATGGACGAATTTTCGAGGCTTTATCAGTAGGCTCTGATAAGCTTGTTGATATTGCTGTATTAAAAATAGCTGCCTCTAATATTCCAACTATACTCATTAATCCCCAGCGTGAGCCCAAAATTGGAGATGTTGTGTTAGCTATAGGCAATCCTTACAATATAGGGCAAACTATAACACAAGGTATTATTAGTGCTACAGGTCGTGATGGGTTAAGCCCGTATAGAAGACAGAATTTTATACAAACTGATGCATCAATTAATCATGGTAATTCTGGAGGAGCGCTAGTTAATACCAAAGGTGAATTAATGGGAATTAATACCCTCACCTTTGCAAAAAACCTAGGTAATGATATTCCTGAGGGTATTGGATTTGCAATTCCAGCTTCTTTAGCTGTAAAGATCATGAATAAATTGATTCAGGATGGCAAAATTATTCGCGGTTATATAGGTATTGATGGATTAGAATTTGCTCCAACGCAAAACCCAAGTGATATGCCAATAGTATTAGGTATTTTAGTTACCAATACAGAAGGTCCTTCGTTGCAAGCAGGTGTTCTAGCTAATGATATCTTAATTATGGTAAATAATAAGCCAGTTAAATCTATTGTGGAAACAATGGATCAAATCGCTGAGTTGAAACCAGGAACGATTGTCCCCATTATAGTTTTGCGAAATGGTGAAAAAATTGAACTGCAAGTCACAATAGGTCAGCTATCAGTCTGATTGTTTTTTTATGACTTGATTATAACGGCCATTGGTCGTATAATTCGCAACCTTATCATGTTTTTTAACACTTGTGTGGTGTATAAATTCTGCTTTATAGCCATTTATATAGCGACACAAACAGACTACAGAGGTTTATTATGAAAGAAGGTATCCATCCAGAATATACTGCAATTAGCGCAACTTGCTCTTGTGGTAACGTTATTAAAACGCATTCGACTATTGGTCATGATATTCATCTTGACGTATGTGGTGAGTGTCATCCATTCTATACTGGTAAACAACGCGATGTTGCAACTGGTGGACGTGTAGATAAATTCAAGCAACGTTTTGCTATGGTTGGCGGTAAAAAATAATTTTATAACGCTTAGTAAACAAAAGGCGCATAATGCGCCTTTTGTTGTTTTTGAATATTGATTATTTTAAGTATTGTTGATTATTTAGTTGGCACTTACTCATCAAGTAAGTTAGGATCAATACCTAAATCTCGCATCATTTTCTGAGCTTGTTCAGGAATACCGTCTTCACGATCTTTTTGTAAATCATCATCGCAAGGTAATGGTTGGCCAGTATAAGCATGAAGAAAAGCTTCACATAATAATTCGCTATTTGTTGCATGACGTAAATTATTAACTTGTCGGCGGGTGCGCTCATCAGTCAATATTTTTAATACTTTTAACGGAATCGACACTGTGATTTTTTTTACTTGCTCGCTTTTTTTGCCATGCTCTGCATAGGGGCTGATATACTCGCCATTCCATTCCATAATATTTTCACCAAATTACATCATAAATAATGTGGGTAATTTTAACGTTTTTTTGATTTTGCTGCAATCTACACACCAAGATAGTTAGACGTCTAGACATGTTGACGTCTTTTTAGAATGTGTTATTCTTATACAATCGATTCTTGAGCTAAACAAAGTGCTATTTAGAGGAAGGTTATTATGGCTAATCAATTTAACAAATTAAGCCAAGGAACCATTGCTGTTCGTGGTGGACTCAATACTGATGAGCAATATGGCAGTGTCGTACCAGTTATCACTCCATCTACTTGTTATCGTTATGAAGAATTTGCTAAGCCAAGAGAGTTTGACTATGCAAGGAAAGCAAATCCGAGCCGTCGCTTAGTCGAGCAAACCGTTGCAAAATTAGAAGGTGGCGCAGATGCTATTTTAACTAACTGCGGTATGTCTGCCATCCACCTTGTTAGTGTTGCCTTATTAACACCAAACGATGTAGTTGTTGCTCCTCATGATTGTTATGGTGGCAGCTATCGGCTTTTTAATAGTTTAAGCCAAAAAGGCTACTTTAAAGTAAAATTCGTTGATCAATCTGACCCAGCCGCATTGCAAGAAGCATTGAGTTTACATCCTAAATTAGTATTAATTGAAACGCCAAGCAATCCCTTGCTCCGAGTTGTAGATATTAAAGAAATTGCGCAGCAAGCACATAACATTGGCGCTTTGGTTTTAGTCGATAATACCTTTATGACGCCTATTTTGCAAAAACCATTAGAGCTTGGTGCTGATATGGTTACCCATTCTTGTACCAAATTTTTAAACGGGCATTCGGATTTACTCGCTGGCATTTTAGTTTTCAAAGATCAACAACTCGCTACAGAAGTATTATGGTGGGCAAATAATATTGGTACGCTTACTTCATCATTTGATAGTTATCTGTTATTGCGTGGATTACGGACTCTTGCTGCTCGAGTTAATTTGCAACAAAAAAATGCCCAAAAAGTTGTTGAGTTTCTTGTTAATCACCCAAAAATAGCAAAAGTTTTTCATCCCTCTTTACCATCTAATCTTGGGCATGATATTGCTAAAGAACAACAAAAGGGGTTTGGTTCGTTACTAAGTTTTGAATTGGCTGGTGATGCCGATGTAATGCCGAAATTTTTAAAAGCGCTTAAAATTATTACATTAGCTCAATCACTTGGTGGCGTTGAAAGCCTTGTCTGCCACCCTGCAACAATGACACATTCAGGTATTAGTGCTGAAGCACGAAAAACAGCGGGTATTTCAGATCAGCTATTACGTATTTCAGTTGGTTTAGAAGATATTACTGATTTACTGGCTGATTTACAGCAAGCACTTGAAACAATTTAATTAAATTTTTAGATTAAAAAAGGATTGATGACATAATGCTGTAATGTTATTTCATCAATCCATTATTTGCAATTTTGTTAAAGTAATGTTTTATTTTTTTTGAAATTTTCTATCTTCTTTTTTATCTCGGTAAAAATTTCATCGATTGAATGCCGTTTAGCTCTACCACAAATTTTTGCCTCTTCATTGCAGACCAAACATTGTCTTGGTTGATTTTCGAATTGTGAACGTGACAGGCTATTTTGTGTAACAATGTCAATAACATCAATATCCCACAAACGCCCTAAGGGATGATTATTTTCAACTTCAATACAATATTTTTTAAGGGTTTTAGCTGAACATTTAATTGCTATAATTGCTTCTGAACCAGTGATGTAATGAAAATGATCTTCATTGATTATTGTTATATCGTTTTGTAAAAAACAGTGATGTAAAGCTGTAATTGCTTCGTCAAAAAGATAACGGGCTCCGCTACTGTTTTTTATTGGACCAGGAATAACTATGCTTAATGATATGATCGGATATTTATAGCATGTCATTGCATTCTTTTGGTTTTCAACTCGCTTTTCCTTGGCTAGTAGCATTTGCCCAAGGGTAATAGGAGTGCCATCATCGAATTTAATTTGCATTTTTTTCATTGGATAGAAAAAGTAATAGCATGACACTTTTACATGTCAGGCTATTACTATATTAATAAAGATTAAAATTAATCTTTAACTTCACGCACGACATCAATAACTGAACCGTCGCGGAAATGGACAATACCAACAATTTTATCTTTAAACTCAATTGGTTTTGGCTCACCAGTTAAAGATACAGCACGTTGATAAAGCTCTTCAATGCTCATAATTGGTAAATTAGCTGCTTTTAAACGTTCAGCAATTTCTGGACGATTAGGATTAACCGCAATACCATGGTCAGTTACTAGTACATCAACGCTTTCACCAGGAGTGACTAATGTTGTTACCTTTTTAATTACCGTTGGAATACGGCTACGAATAAGTGGAGCAACAACAATTGTTAAGTTGGCACCAGCAGCAGTATCACAGTGACCGCCAGACGCACCACGCATAACGCCGTCAGAACCCGTTAATACGTTGACATTGTAATTAAGGTCAATTTCTAAAGCACTTAAAATAACAATATCAAGTTCATCAACGCTCGCCCCTTTTGATGCCGGGTTCGCATAAACGTTGGTTGATACTTCAATATGATCTTTATTTTTACCTAAAGATTGTCCAGCTGTGCCATCAAAGCTTTGAGTGTCTAATAAACGTTTAACTAATCCTTTTTCATGAAGATCAACAATACTTGCGGTAATACCACCTAATGCAAATGATGCAGTGATATTTTTCGCACGCATACGATTTTCAAGGAAACGAGTTGCCGCAGTTGACGATGCACCCGAACCAGTTTGAATTGAAAAACCATCTTTGAAATAGCCTGAATGTTCAATAACATCAGCGGCATAACGAGCGATCATTAGCTCACGTGGATTGCTAGTGATACGCGCTGCACCCACACTGATTTTAGTTGGATCACCCACCTCATCAACTTTAACAATATAGTCAACTTGATCTTGGCGAATACTTGCCGGATGGTTAGGATATCCAACGATATCTTCAGTCAGTAGTACCACTTTTTTAGCAAATTGCGCATCAACCATAGCATAACCTAGAGCACCACATTGTGATTTTCCTGATACACCATTAGCGTTACCTTGTTCATCAGCGGTTGATACAGCTAAAAATGCGATATCAATGTTAATTTCACCACTTTGGATTAGTTTTACACGTCCACCATGAGAATGGATATGGACTGGGTTTTCCATTAAACCGTGAGAAATCGCATCGGCTAATTTACCACGTAGACCAGAGGTATAAATTTTAGTAACCACACCTGACTCTATATGAGGAATAAGTGCAGCATTACAGCTTAATAGTGAGCTTGATGCTAATGTTAAATTTTTAATCCCTAATTTGCTAATAGTTTCAACTACTTTGTTGATAACTTTATCGCCTTCACGAAATGCATGATGGAAAGAAATGGTCATACCATCACGTAATTCACATTTTTTGATTGCTTGTTCAATAGAGTCACACAATTTACGCGTATATTTAGATTCATCTTTTAAATATGGAGTCGTGGCATTAGCGTCAATAAATGGCGTGATATTCTTGAGATCAGGGTGCTGTTTAAGCAAATCATCAATTTTTTTATTTATGGAAGTAGTCATTTTTCAATCCTATCAAATTTCTTTACGTACACCAGAATACTTGGCTAGCTCAATAACTTTTCTAGCACGAGCAATAATCGGTGCATCAATCATTTTGCCGTTTAAGGAAATAACGCCAAGGCCTTTTCTTTCACCTTCTTCTGCTGCTTCAACTACTTTTTGAGCATGATCAACTTCAGCTGCGGTTGGAGCATAAGCATTATGTAATAGTTCAATTTGTCTTGGATTGATCAGTGATTTACCGTTATATCCGAGTTTTTTGATTAAGCTAACTTCTTTTAAGAAACCTTCATCATCATTAACATTTGAATACACCACATCAAAGGCATCAATGCCAGCTACACGTGCTGCATGTAATACTGCGCAGCGAGCATAAAATAACTCAGTACCGTCGCCACGCTCAGTTTGCATATCAACAAGATAGTCAAATGCAGCTAGCGCAATACCAATTAAACGTGGAGAAGATTTAGCGATAGAAACGGCATTAACAACACCTTGAGCAGATTCGATTGCAGCCATTAATTTAGTGCTACCAACTTCACGCCCACACTCTTTTTCGATTCTTTCAACATGAGCTTCTAACTCATGAATATCTTCAGCACAGTTAGT
Source organism: Gilliamella sp. Fer4-1 (assembly GCF_001690515.1). NCBI lineage: Bacteria > Pseudomonadati > Pseudomonadota > Gammaproteobacteria > Orbales > Orbaceae > Gilliamella > Gilliamella sp. Fer4-1. Next base: position 20,670 of record NZ_LZGZ01000017.1, read on the forward strand.
CATAGGTAAACGTACTACATCAACACCCGCTCGTACAACTGCTTCAAGGTCTTTTAAACCAAATGGAGTATCAAGCGCGTTGATTCGTACTACTGTTTCGATTCCGTGTTCTTTATACACAGGAAGCAGTAATGTTTGAGCCACTAATAAACGTGCTGAATCTTTTTCTTTAATTGAAACAGCATCTTCAAGATCAAACATAATTGAATCAGGCTTATAAACAAACGAAGTTGATAACATAGCGGCGTTTGCACCTGGAAGAAATAGCATACTTCGACGTAATTTTTTCATAGTAATTTACTCCAATCTAAGTTTTCTTCTTCTGCGCCACGTAAAACTGCACATTGAACTCTAGCTTTAATAGCGCAATCAAGTGCACCTTTATCATCAATAATGATTAAACCGTCGGTTACATTAAGCTCATTTAAAGTTTGATCAACAACCGCACGGATTTGATCGCCAAATTGTTTATTAACATCACTATTAATAACAATTTCAATTCCCGTGTTAGGCATGACTTTGACTAACAAATCGCTAGATTCAAGAGTTCCCGCCATGGCTTCTTTTTGTATTTTCATTTTTTTACCTTTTAAAACGTATTAAATTTTAAATTTATCCAAATTAGCTGAAAGGTAATCCCAAGTAGTAGATGGAACTAGTTTTTTTACCTCTTCATATTGCCCTGATGCCAATAATTTTCTTACTAATGAAGCTGATACAATAGTGTCACCTTCGGTTATTCGTTGAACTTCAACAAAAGTAATTGCTGAGTGGTTACTAACTGCTCTATCTTCAAGCCAATAAGACATTGCTTCATTATAAGCCTTAGTTACTTCGTCATAGGGTTCAGTTCCAACAAATCGATAGTTAATATTAAGCGCTGGAGCAATATAATTTCGAAATATAAGCAGATCGATACCCATATAGGCCTGATCGATTTTTGTCTTATCTTTTAGAAAATAAGTTGGAAATGTTGCTCTTGAGATAATATAAGGAGAACTTGCATGCACCGTAACATTTTTTATCTGTTTAGTACCATCTTTAACTAACTTCAAACGTGTATCAAATGAAAATAGCGATGCATTTTCATTGACGACAAAAACATGCAACCAATCACATTGACTTGCAGCATATTGAATAAGATATTGATGGCCTTTAGTGAAAGGATTAGCATTCATAACAATACTACCGATTTTGCTCCCTTCTTTTTGTTGCGTGCTTAGCTGTTTACAATATTGTCTTATTCCAACTGGATTGTTTTCCATTAGGACAACAAGATCTGTTATTTCAACAATAGGATAAAACCCACATCCTTTAAAGAAATCTATATTTTCAGGTTTTGTATACAAAAAAAGATGGAAATAGCCGTTTTCATTGGCATATTTTATTGCATGATCCATCAAGGTTAGATTTAGTTGATTGCCACGATAATTAGGATCAATAGCAACACATTTAATAATATTGCGATCAATACCTGCACAAGCAATAATTTGTTCATTGATTTTAGCTACCATAAAAACAGTAACTTGTGAATCCAGATCAAGATCAGAGCAAGATAACAACTGTTTAATTTCTTGATAATCTTGTTCCGCTTTAGAAATATCAACAACGGCATAATCAACTAAATCGTACATAAATTTACCTCTATTCAGCTACTACATAATTAGTTAGTCGACCAATTCCTGTAATTTCGACTTCAATTGTATCGCCATCTTTCATAAATACTGGAGGATTACGTTTTTTACCAACTCCACCAGGTGATCCAGTAAGAATAACATCACCCGGAGATAAATGGGTAAAAGCACTAATATAAGAAATTAATTCAGGCACAGTATGCACAAGATTTTTAACTGAATCATGTTGCATTTGCTCGCCATTTAAATAAGTAGTTAAAGATAATACTTTTGGATCAGGAATTTCATCGCTTGTTGTAATACATGGACCGAAAGCACCAGTGCTAGGCCAGTTTTTACCTGCGGTAAACCAAGTATATTGCCAATCGCGAATAGAACCATCCATATAACAGCTATAGCCAGCTACATATGATAACGCATCTTCTTGCTTAATGCGAAAACCCGCTTTACCTATAATAATAGCTAATTCTCCTTCATAATCCAACTCATTAGTAATAGCAGGTTTAATAATGTTGGTTTTATGACCTGTTTGAGAATCAGGGAAACGAACAAAAAGCGTTGGTGCTGAACTGGTTTCATTAAATTCTGCTCGTTTTTCGGCATAGTTCATACCAACACACAAGATTTTATTTGGATTTGGAATAACGGGTAAATAAGTAATGTCTTGTTCATCAATGTCACTTGGGGCATTAAGGTAGGTTTTGGCAATAGATAGTCCTTCTTTATCGGCAAGTAGTGATTTTAAATCGGCATATTTATCGCCTAATTTTTGCTTTAAATCAACAATACCGTTGTGAGTAAGAAGACCAAAACTTGCTCTACCAGAGACAAGATAACTGACAAGCTTCATGAAAACTCCTTAAAAGCTATTTTGTTAATTGTAAATATTAAATAAAAATGAACAACCTTAGTATAAACCAAGGTTGTTTTTTAATATGTAAAATCTATACTAAGAAATTGCCGAGAATAAGTAATGATACTGATACATTAATTGCACCACCAATACGAGTTGCAATTTGTGCAAACGGCATAAGTTCCATACGTTCTGCAGCAGTTAAGATTGCCACGTCACCCGTTCCACCTTGACCACTTTGACAACAAGAAATAACAGCAGCATCAACAGGATACATACCAAGTTTTTTAGCAACAAAGAAACCAGTAGTAACCAAACTAACAACTGTACAAACAATAACAATTAGGTTTGTGATTGTGAATGCTTCAACAATTTTTTCCCATGGTGTAATTGCTACACCTACTGCAAATAAAATTGGATAGGTAACAGACGTCTGGAAAAATTTATAAACAACTTGTGAACCACTTAATACTTTAGGTGAAACACCAGATACTAATTTAACAAAAACAGCTGCAAATAGCATTCCTACTGGAGCTGGAATACCAGTCACTTTGTGACCAATCATACCAACCATATAAAGAATAGCTGCTAATAATACACCTGAAGCGAATGTAGTTACATCAATAATCGATTCAGTTTTTGCTGCTTTTTTATCAGCAACTTCATCATCTGCTGGTAATAGTCGACCGTTACCAGTTAAGTGTGGATAAGCTTTACCGATACGATTTAAAATACCACCACAAATAATACCAGTTAAACCACCTAACATTACGATTGGTAACACACGACCAAGCGCATCACCTTGTTCCATACCTAAGATTGAAGCGTACCCGATTGAAAGTGGAATCGCACCTTCACCAACACCACCGGCCATAATAGGTAATACTAAGAAGAAGAATGTTTCAAATGGTGTTAAACCAAGTAAATAACCAACGCCGACACCAACAAGCATACCAACGATTTCACCACATACCATTGGGCCGAAGATTTTTAAGAATCCTTGGATAAGTGTTTTCTTATCCATATTCATAATACTACCCACGATGATACAACAGATATATAAATAAAGAATATGTGTATCTTTATAGAATTTTTTTGTTGCAACAACGACTGGTTCAGGAAGAATACCATAATAAACTAATGCAGAAGGAATAAAGGTTGCACAAATTGCTGCTGCACCCATTTTCCCAATGATAGGTAAGCGTTTACCGATTTCGCCACATAAAAAACCAAAAAAAGCACAAGTCACTACCATGACAACAATTTCACTAGGCAATTTACCCGTTACTAATACTTCACTAAAAATAAGGATGCCAGCAATAATAAATAATGGTAATGGAATAACACCAATTTTATAGTTGTCCATTAGGCGCCACCAATTATATGGCCAACCTGTTAGCCTTTCTTCAAAGGACTTACTCGTTGATTCTTTTTGATTACGTTTATTTTCAAGTGACTTAAAATCCGCCATTTATTTTTTTCTCCAAAATGATTTTACTTATTCAAATTTAATGGGTGTATCTTTACAAAAAATTAATAATTTTTTTGTGATATAAATCATAAATTAACTGTGGTTTTTATGGTTTTAACGGCTATATGTTTTTTAATGCTATGTTAGAATTATTTTAATTTAATTTGAGAAGTAAATGTAAAATGCGAAAAAAAATTCAGTTATCGTTTACAACAAAGCTTTTTTTATCGCTGCTGTTTTTTTCGTTGATTGTGCTTGCGTTATTACAGAGCTATATTTGGAATACGATAGAAACTAATTTATATCGTAGCCTGGGCGAAAAAGCTCAAATCCAAGCAAAAGAGCTATCTGTTTTACCAAGTTTAATTCAATATGTCAAAGATAAAGATACTTCAAAAATAGCTGATCTTATCATAGATATATTTGAACAAAGTGATGCTAGCTATATTGTTATTGGTGATGCAAAGGCTAATCGTCTATTCCATACGGCTAATAGCCCTTTACACTCGCCTATGATTGGTGGCGATAATAAGGAGGTTCTTAGTGGTAATAGTAGCATTACAATTAGTGAGGGTTCTCTTGGCTTAGCATTAAGAGGTAAAGCGCCGATCGTTGATAACGGTAAAATTATAGGTATTGTTTCAGTCGGTTATATGATTGATGATATTAATGCATTGCATATACAACAAGTTATACCATTTATTATTTGTTGTTCGTTATTGTTTCTAGCGTTATTTATTTTTTCTTATTTTTTTTCAAAAGCAATAAAAAAACAGATGTTTAATTTAGAGCCTAAAGCAATTGCATTACTGGTAAAAAGCCAAAAATCAATTATGGAATCTATTTTTGAAGGTGTTATTGCAATCGATCTGAGTTATAACATTATCAATATTAATCAATCAGCTCGCACTATGTTGGATATTAAAATCAGTGATGATGAGCTACATAAACATAATTTAAGCGAGTTTATTCAATCAACCGATTTTATTTTTAGAAATGAAAGTCAAACAGAAGACATACACGATCATATTTGTTATTTCAATAATATTATCGTGATTGCGAACAAAGTTCGCGTGGTGATCGATGATAAAATTCAAGGTTGGGTTATTACTTTCCGTAACTTTGACGATATTAATATATTAAGTATGCAATTAACACAAGTGAAGCAGTATGTTGATAATTTACGTGCATTAAGGCATGAGCATCTTAATTGGTTGGCAACATTATCTGGTTTAATTTATATGAAACGGTATGAAGAAGCTCAATCTTTTATTGCATTACATTCTGCAGATAATCAAAGCAATCTAGATTTTATTACGGAGCATTTTAAGGTTCCAGCTGTATGTGGTTTATTAATCGGTAAATATTCAAAAGCGCATGAGCTAGGCTTAAATTTAATATTTGATCCTGCATGCCAATTAAGTGAATTACCCTTACTTATGGCTGAAACAGAATTTATGTCAATTTTAGGTAACTTGCTTGATAATGCTTTTAATGCGAGTTTGAAAAATGATCCTGGAGATAAAACAATTTATTTATATCTTAGTGATGCAACAGACGAAATTGTATTAGAAGTGACTGATCAAGGTTGTGGTGTTGATAAAAGTATTCGTAATTCAATTTTTGAACCAGGCGTCACATCACAAGAGGGTAAAGAACATGGTATTGGTTTACACCTTGTTTCAACTTACATAAAAAAAGCCAATGGTTATATTACGTTTGAAGATAATATTCCCTATGGAACCATTTTTTCTGTATTTATCCCTAAATAATAAAAGGTAATTATATGAACGAGTTTCAAGAAGATGTCATTAAAGTGCTTATTATCGAAGATGAGCCAATACTAGCTGAGTTAAATGCAGAATTTATTCAAAAAGATACAAGAGTTAAAGTCATAGGTATTGCTTCCAATCTAGAAGAAGCTAAAATCATGGTTGAAAGACTCAAACCAACATTGATTTTACTGGATAATTATTTGCCTGATGGCAAAGGAATTGAATTATTTGAATATATTATTAATAATCATTTAGATTGTTATGTAATTTTTATTACAGCAGCAAGTGATATGGAAACGTGTAGTAAAGCCATTCGTTACGGTGCTTTTGATTATTTGATTAAGCCAGTTTCTTACCAACGTTTAAAACATTCACTTGAACGTTTTGAACTCTTTTTGTATCGACAAAGCCTACAAAAACATGTCAACCAACGAAAAATTGATGAGCTTTTCAATTTACAAACAAAAGACTTTGTGAACATGAATCGACACTCAAAAGGTATTGAAGAAATCACTTTACAGAAAGTGAAAGACATTTTTATGCAGACCGATAACGTACTAACCGTTGATGAAATAGTTGAAAAAGCCAATATTAGTAAAACAACTGCCAGACGATACTTAGAGTATTGTGTTCAAATAAAATTATTAACGGTCGAGCTTAATCACGGCAAAATTGGTCGCCCAGAAAGGCTATATAAACGTTTAGGGAAATAGTTAACCTAATTAAGACAATTTTTATACTGTAACTTATTTTCTATATAATTGATAATTATATAAATATGCTTATTTGTTATTTTATCTGCGAAATATTTGATGTTAGATTGAACTAAGTTGTCAGATAGTTGCATTTTCCAGTACCAAATAATGAGGGGTAAGCATATGTCTTTAGCTATAGAAAAAATTGCTACTAATGAAAATAATGAGATTGACAAAAATGGGGCATTTGTTCGCCAAGCAAACCGCTTTGACACACCATTTGGCGATAAGCCCGGACAGTTACCTGTTGAAGCTGGTCGTTATCGTTTAATTTGGGCAGCCATTTGTCCTTGGGCACATCGCTCAATGATTGCTATCAAATTATTGGGATTAGACAATGTCATTAGTGTAGGTAAAGTAAACCCAATTAGAACTAATAAGGGCTGGGAATTTTCACTGGATGCTGGCGGTGTTGATCCTGTGCTTGGTATCCGTTATTTACCTGAAATCTATGCTTCAACCGATCCACTATATGAAGGAAGAGCAACAGTACCAACGGTTGTTGATATTAAAACAGGCAAAGTTGTCAATAATGATTATTTTAAGCTTACTTATTATTGGGAAACAGCATTTAAATCTTTTCATAAAACTGGCGCTCCAGACCTTTATCCTAAAAAATTACGTGCTGATATTGACGCACTAAATGATGTAATATTTCATGAAGTGAATAATGGTGTGTATAAAGCGGGTTTTGCACGCACGCAAAAAGCCTATGAAGATGCATATCATCTTGTCTTTAATCAATTAGATAAATTGGAACAGCGTTTGAGCCAATCACGTTATCTATTTGGTGATCAAATTACGGATTCTGATATTCGCCTTTATGTTACTTTGGCTCGATTTGATGTTGCCTACTATTGCGCTTTTAAAACCAATCGTAATCGGATTATCGACTATCCTAACTTATGGGCCTATGCTCGAGATCTTTATCAAATGCCTGCTTTTGGTGAAACAACGGATTTTCAGGCAATCAAAAAAGGCTACTTTTTAGGAGATAGCGCGCATAACCCCTATGACATTTTGCCTTTGGGGCCTGATGTCAATAATTGGCATACTCCACATAACAGGGACAAACAGTTTAGTTCAAGTCAATAATTTTAATGGGATAATTATAATGCCAAATATATTGGATGTCGGATTGATTTTTGCCCAAATCCCAACGTTACTTGCTTACTTACCTGTAACACTTTTTATTACCTTTTTCTCGATGCTTCTTGGCATCATTTTCGGATTAATGATTGCTATCGTCAAAATGAATAAAATACCAATATTATCACCGATAGCGACGGTTTTTGTCTCTTTTATCAGAGGCACGCCATTATTGGTGCAACTCTATTTAAGTTTTTATGGCATCCCCATTCTATTACGTTATATCAATTATTTTTATGGCACTGATTATAATATCAATGGCATACCCTCAATGCTTTTTGTATTAATTGCATTTTCTTTCAACGAGGCGGCTTATAATTCAGAAACAATACGTGCGGCATTGCAGTCTGTTAATAAAGGACAGATTGAAGCAGCACAATCATTAGGTATGACCTATAGTCAGTTGTTACGTCGAATTGTCATTCCTGAAGCTTTTATTGTGGCGTTGCCCAATTTAGGTAACGCAATGATTGGTTTGTTAAAAGGCACATCGTTAGCGTTTGTCTGCTCAGTCACAGAAATGACTGGCAGAGGCAAAACCTTAGCAGGGCATAGTTACCGTTATTTTGAAGTTTATATTTCATTGGCATTAATTTATTGGGTCTTAACCATTATCATTGAACTAATTGTCAAATATTTGGAAAAGCGCTTAACCATTTCTGATTGTGCTAACACCCCAAGTTATCGCCGAGGAAAATTATTATGATTAATGTGCAAAATTTAACCTTGTCTTTTCATCATAATCTTATATTAAATCACCTTAACTTTCATATTCACCCCGCTGAAATTGTGGCGATTATTGGGGCTTCTGGTGCGGGTAAGTCAACGCTTTTGAGATGTTTAAATTTATTAGAAAAGCCAAAGCAAGGTAAGATTCGCATTGATAATTTTCAACTTGATGTGAGTTGTATAAAAAGACATGAAATTGTTACATTTCGCCAACAATCGGCAATGGTATTTCAACAATTCAATCTATTTCAACAAAAAAATGCCTTAGAAAATGTGATGGAAGGGCTAATTGTTGTCAAAAAATACTCAAAGGATAAAGCGCAACAGATAGCACACGAAAAACTAGTGCAAGTAGGACTCGGCGAACGAATCTATCATTATCCCAAACAATTATCTGGTGGGCAACAGCAACGAGTTGCCATTGCTCGAGCATTAGCTATGGAGCCCAAAGTCTTATTACTTGATGAACCAACCTCAGCGCTTGATCCCGAGTTAGTGGGTGAAGTATTAGCAACAATAAAAATAGCTGCTAAATCAGGGGTTACTATGATTTTAGTTTCTCATGAAATGAGTTTTGTGCATGATATTGCAACTAGAGTGTTATTTTTAGATAAAGGCCAAATCATTGAAGATGGTTCACCACAGCAGGTATTTGCAAATCCGACGCAACAAAGAACAAAAGATTTTTTAGCGAGATATTATTCAACAGGGCAAATTGATTACGAAATTTAATAAATGGAGCATGAATGAAAATTGTTATTCAACAACATTGTGAAGATATTAATTGGCAAGATGTTGCTGATTTGCTGACTTTTTATGGATTAAGCTCATTTGACGCAAAGACACAAGAACAGGTGTTTCGAAATAGTTATGCTGTGGTATTTTTACTGGAAAAAGATCGGGTTGTTGGCGTAGGGCGTGCATTATCTGATGGTATTTGCCAAGCTGCGATATATAACATTGCGTTGGTAAAACGCCTCCATGGGCAACAATATGGAAGGCTGATTGTTGATAAACTCGTTGAGCGAGTACAACACTGTAATATCATCCTTTATACTCACCCACAAACTGTCGAGTTTTATAAAAATTTAGGTTTTGATTTAATGAAAACGGGCATGGCTCGTTATCAATCTGAGCACCTAACTGAAATGAAGAATATGGGGTTTATTTAAAATATAGTTAAAAAACAACTCAAAATAAGCGAAACATTGATCCAAACCAAAGAGAGGTATTGCATTATGAACGGCAAAAAATGGTATTTTTTTCTAATATTAGGTGCTTTGTTTTTAACGAGTTGCGACAATCAAAATAAAGGCACTAAAACTATAGGCTCTAAAACTACAGGGAAAGAAAAAATTGTTATTGCAACGTCTGGGTCACCTAGTCCTTTTTCTACAGTAGATGGACAAGGCGAGTTAATGGGATATGACATTGATGTTGCAAAAGCGGTATTTGCACAGTTACCGCAATATGAGGTTCGTTTTGAAATTACTGAATTTCCATCAATTTTAGCTGGGCTTGACTCACAACGTTATCACGTGGGCGCTAATAATTTCGCCATGAATGAAAAACGGAAAGAAAAGTATTTTTATTCTGACCCTATTTTTCAAAACCAATACGCCATTGCGGTGGCAAAAAACAATAATGATATAAAACAATTTAGTGATCTTAATGGGAAATCGACAGAAGTTTATCCAGGCCTTAACTATGCAACCGCATTAGAATTATATAATCAACAATACCCTAATAACCCCGTCAAAATTACCTATAGTGAAGCTGATTTATTGCCTGTGCTACAGCATGTTGAAACAGGGCAATATGATTTTCAATTAATCGATAAAGTGATGCTATCACAATTGATTAATGAACATAATCTTAACTTGAAAACAATAGAATTAAATAAAGATGATGCCGATCGAATTGCCTTACCATACAGCTATTTATTAATCAGCAAAGGGAATAAAGGCGAACAGTTAACTAAAGATATTAACGAGGGCATAAAAAAGATTATCAGTAATGGTGAATTAGCGAAAATAAGTGTTCACTATTTTGGCGCTGATTATTCACCTAAATAAGCAATTTTCTATTCTTTTTAATTAATTTTTTTATGGTAACCGCTATACGAAAATAC
>NZ_LZGZ01000018.1:0-15331 GCF_001690515.1 Gilliamella sp. Fer4-1
AAATACGATGTTATTTAAAATATTAAAATTTTTCTTAAAGACTTTATTCCACGTCAAAATTCATGGTAATCTTGACAATTTAAAACAAAACAAGCTTCTTATTACACCTAACCATGTATCTTTTCTTGATGGTATTTTAATTGGTGTGTTTTTACCAATAAGACCCGTCTTTGCTATTTATGCAGGTTATATAAATCACTGGTTAGTCCGCTATGCAAAGCGTTACGTTGATTTTGTGCCAATGGATCCACTTAGCCCAATGGCAATCAAGCGATTAGTACGCCAAGTTGAAAAAGGTCGCCCGATAGTTATCTTTCCCGAAGGAAGAATTACTGTCACTGGGTCATTAATGAAAATTTATGATGGTGCTGCTTTTGTTGCAGCTCGTTCTCAAGCAACGATAGTGCCTGTCTGGATTGAAGGAGCTGAATTTACACTAACCAGCCGTTTAAAAGGGCTATTTAAGCGCCGTTTATTTCCTAAAATAACGATTCATGTACTTGAACCAACTTCTATTGCTATGCCTGATGCACCGAAGGCTAGCGAAAAACGTTATATTGCAGGAGAGAAACTTCATCAAATCATGATGAATGCCCGTATGGCAAGTCGCCCAAAATTAACGTTATTTGAAGCGCTACTTGAGGCCCAAGTTCGTTATGGTATTAAATCACGTATGGTGCAAGACCCCACAACTCACGAAGCATCTTATCGTAATTTGTTAAAACAAATCATAGGTATTAGCTGCATTATTACTAAAATTACCCAGAAAAAAGAACGTGTTGGCGTTTTATTACCTAACGCAACTATTACTGTTGCAACAATTTTTGGCTTATCGGTTAAAAATCGAATTCCAGCAATGCTCAATTATACCGCTGGCACCAAAGGGTTAATTTGTGCAATTACTGCGGCCGAAATCAAAACTATCATTACTTCACGCAAATTTATTCGCAAAGGAAAACTTGATTATCTCCTTGATGAAATAAAAGGTGTTAAATGGTGCTTCCTTGAAGATTTACGCCAAACTTTAACCCTTAAAGACAAACTTTATGTTTTAGTTCATCACTATATCCCACGCTTAGTTAAACATTCTCAAACAAGTGATGATGAAGCCCTAGTATTGTTTACATCTGGATCAGAAGGTAATCCTAAAGGTGTTGTTCATAGCCATGCTAGCTTGCTTGCTAATGTTGAACAAATCCGAACAGTTATTGATCCAACGCCTGCTGATCGTTTTATGTCTGCACTACCTCTATTCCATGCTTTTGGTATTACTGCTGGGTTATTTCTACCGTTGTTTTCTGGTAGCCGTACATTTTTATATCCAAATCCATTACATTATCGTATGGTGCCTGAAATTATTTATGACCAGAATTGTACCGTTTTATTTGGCACACCAACGTTCTTAGCAAACTATGCTCGTTACGCTCACCCATATGATTTTATGCGTTTACGTTATGTTGTTGCTGGAGCAGAAAAATTATCAGACGCAGTACGAGAACAGTGGAAAGATAAATATGGAATCCGTATTTTAGAGGGCTATGGCGTTACTGAATGCGCACCAGTTGTATCGCTGAATGTACCAATGGCATTTAAAACAGGTACCGTCGGGCGCTTATTGCCGGGTATGAGCTCAAGATTAATTCACGTTCCAGGCATTAGTGATGGCGGTAAATTGCAAGTTAAAGGCCCTAATGTGATGAAAGGCTATTTACGAGTTGAAAACCCTGGTGTACTTGAAGAGCCAATTGCAGTCGATGAACATGGGGAGTCTAAAAAAGGTTGGTATGATACTGGTGATATTGTTGCTATCGATAATGATGGATTTATCAAAATTAAAGGACGCTTAAAACGGTTTGCCAAAATTGCGGGCGAAATGGTTTCACTAGAAAGTGTTGAGACTTTAGCAAAAAAAATTGACCCTGATGCAATGCACGGTGCGACAGTGAAAGCAGATGTTGCCAAAGGTGAAGCGATAGTTCTATTTACTACCTCGACAAAATTAGATCGAGAGCTACTTAATCAAGCAGCTAAAGAACTTGGTATACCAGCATTAGCTATTCCTCGTGATATTCGTGTGGTTAAAGAGTTACCCCTACTAGGTACAGGTAAAATTGATTTTATTGCCTTACGAAAGATGGCTGAAGAATAAGCTAAAGGGTGTTACATGAAACAACATTCACTATTAAATAAAGGCATGGTTGCTACCATGCTGGCACAATTTTTTTCAGCATTTGCTGATAATGCAATTTTTTTTGCTATTCTTGCTTTTATTAAAAAGTTGCACTACCCAGAATGGAGCCAATCGGTATTACAAATTAGTTTTGTGGTACCGTTTATCATCCTTTCGCCGTTTGTTGGGCAATTTGCTGACAGCATACCAAAAGGCAAGGCCATGATGATTTCAAATAGCATAAAATTACTCGGTACCGCTTGTATTTGCTTAAACATCAGCCCCTTTGTCGGCTATTTTTTAGTTGGTATTGGTGCTGCCGCATACTCTCCAGCTAAATATGGAATTTTAGGCGAGCTTACCTCGGGCGATAATTTGATTAAAGCAAATGGGTTAATTGAAGCATCAACCATTGCCGCCATTTTACTAGGTTCACTAGCTGGTGGACATATTGCCGATCTTAATGTAAGCGCATCTTTACTTATTTGCGTACTACTATATGGGCTTGCGGTTATTGCTAACTTTTTTATTCCTAAATTACCTGTCGCACGACAAAATACTTCATGGAAACCCAATAGTATGGTAAAGGATTTTGCTAACACAGTTAAAATCATCTTTACGAATAAACTTCTTTCATTGACATTATTAGGCACTAGTCTGTTTTGGGGAGCGGGTGTTACTTTACGGTTTTTGTTGATTAGTTGGGTTCCTGCTGTTTTAAATATTCATGATAATGCAACACCAACAAATCTCAATGCGATTGTTGCTATCGGCATTGTTATTGGTGCAGGATTAGCAAGTACATTTATATCAATTAACAACACGTTACGTTGCATCCCTGCGGGTATCATGATGGGAATTGCTGTAATCGCTTTTACATTACAAAGTAATATAATTTCATCTTATATTTTGCTTATTGCCATTGGCGCGCTAGGCGGCCTGTTTTTAGTACCATTAAACGCTTTTATTCAGAAAATAGGTAAAGGATTAGTGGGAGCTGGCAGTGTAATTTCTGTGCAGAATTTAATTGAGTATACCTCAATGATGGTCATGTTAGGGGGTTATACATTAGCAGTTGCGCTGAATTTGTCCGTTATTGCTATAGGTGTTGGCTTTGGTAGCTTATTTGCTATCGTAATATTTTTGTTATGGTTAAGGTTAAGAAAGCATGCAACAAATTAATCTTTTAGGAATGGTAACCGAAAGTCGCAATCCAAACAGTGAAAATATTGATAGCTGTTCAACGCTTGAAATACTTAAAATTATAAATAATGAAGATAAGCAAGTAGCACTAGCAGTTGAAAAAGAACTCGCCAATATTAGCTTAGCTGTTGATGCAATTAGTCAAGCTTTTTTAAATCAAGGCCGATTAATTTATATCGGTGCTGGCACTTCAGGACGATTAGGCATTTTAGATGCAAGTGAATGCCCACCGACATACGGCACATCGCCAGAACAAGTCATTGGATTAATCGCTGGTGGTCAGCCGGCTATTCTTAAGGCAGTTGAAAATGCTGAAGATAACCCTGAGTTGGCAACTAATGATCTTAAAAAAATTAATTTTAATTCAAACGACATTTTAGTTGGCATTGCTGCTAGTGGGCGCACACCTTATGTAATAGGTGGTATGCAATATGCTAAATTAATCGGCTCAACAGTGATTGGTTTATGTTGTAATCCAAAATCCCCAATGATTAATTTAGCCGATATCGCCATTACACCAATTGTTGGTGCAGAAGTAATTACTGGCTCATCAAGAATGAAGGCTGGTACGGCACAAAAATTAGTTCTCAATATGTTAACAACAGCAAGCATGATAAAACAAGGTAAAGTTTATGGAAACTTAATGGTTGATGTTGAGGCAACTAATGCCAAACTTATTGAACGACAAATATCCATTGTTATGCAAGCCACCGATTGCAGTCGAGAAAAAGCCATTGTCACATTAACCGAGAGTAACAGGCATTGTAAAACCGCTATTTTGATGATTCTTTCGGGGTTAAATGCAGAGCAAGCGAAGAAAAAACTAACCCAAGCCCATGGTTTTATTCGCCAAGCCCTACAAACAACCTAACCTTGCATTGATGAACAGTAAGAAATTTAAGTTTTCTCTCAAAATGTGATGAGCACATATGTCTTAAATTATTTTGTGGTGTAAACTAACCCAATATTTTCATTATATAGACTTTTATATTATGTCATTAATATAAAATTTGGAGGAAAATTTATGGTTGGAATTATCCTAGCAACTCATGGTGAGTTTGCAGAAGGTATTTTACAATCAGGATCGATGATATTTGGTGAGCAAGATAATGTTAAAGCCGTTACCTTGCACCCAAGTGATAGTCCTGAAAGTTTAAAAGAAAGGATGCTTGAAGCAATAGCAACATTTGATAATCAAAGTGAAGTGCTGTTTTTAGTAGATTTATGGGGTGGAACGCCATTTAATCAAGCCAACAATTTATGTGGAGAACATGATAATTGGACTATTGTGGCGGGTTTAAACTTACCAATGTTAATTGAAGCCTATTCTTCCCGTTTTTCAATGGAAACAGCCAAAGAAATCGCTACCGCAATTATTGAACCAAGTAAAGAAGGCGTTCGAACAACTGTCAAAATACAAGAGCAAACCGCTACCAATGCGAAGACTGCAAATACGATTCCTGAAGGAACAGTAATTGGTGAGGGTAAAATGAAAATCGTTTTAGCTCGGGTTGATTCGCGCCTATTACATGGGCAAGTTGCAACAGCATGGACAAAATCAACCAATCCTAACCGTATTATTGTTGTTTCTGATTCAGTTGCAAAAGATGAATTAAGAAAAAAACTTATTCAAGAAGCAGCACCTCCTGGCGTTAAAGCAAATGTTGTGCCAATTAGAAAGATCATCGAAGTAGCACACGATCCGCGTTTTGGTAATACCAAAGCATTACTTTTATTTGAAAATCCACAAGATGTACTTCGAACCATAGACGGCGGTGTTGATATTGATACTCTTAATATTGGTTCAATGGCGCATTCGGTGGGCAAAGTCATGGTTAATAAAGTATTGTCAATGAATGCTGACGATGTTGATACATTTGAAAAATTAAAAGCTAAAAACGTGAAATTTGATGTTCGCAAAGTCCCCAATGATTCTAACAGTAATATGGACGAATTATTGCAAAAAGCGAAAGCAGAATTAGCTAAGCAAAAGAATTAGTTTATTTAAGAGGTTATATTATGACATTATCCATTATTGCTATCATTTTAGTGATAGTTATTGCCTTTTTAGCTGGTATGGAAGGTATTTTAGATCAGTTTCAATTTCATCAACCGTTAGTGGCTTGCTCTTTGATTGGTCTTGTCACAGGGAATTTAGAGGCTGGTATTGTGCTGGGAGGCTCATTACAGATGATTGCTTTGGGTTGGGCCAATATCGGGGCAGCGGTAGCACCTGATGCAGCATTGGCAGCCGTTGCTTCATCGATTATTTTAGTGTTAGGCGGGCAAGGTGTCGCTGGTGTATCTACTGCTATAGCCGTTGCTATCCCACTTGCAGTAGCCGGTTTATTCTTAACTATGATTGTACGAACAATTGCCGTTCCTTTAGTGCATATGATGGATGCTGCAGCAACTGAAGGCAATATTCGAAAAATTGAATGGTTACAAATTTTAGGTATTTGTTTACAAGGTTTACGTATCGCTATACCTGCTGCGGCTTTATTATTCATCCCAGCAGAAACTGTTAGGGCGACATTAAATGCAATGCCTGAATGGTTAACAACGGGTATGGCCATTGGTGGTGGTATGGTTGTTGCTGTCGGCTATGCAATGGTGATTAATATGATGGCTAATCGTGAAGTATGGCCTTTTTTCATTATCGGGTTTGTCGTTGCTGCGATATCGCAATTAACACTAATTGCACTTGGTGCTTTAGGCTTCGCATTAGCATTGATTTATCTTAATCTTTCAGAACGAGGCAATTCATCAAATGGTGGTAGCAAAGGTGATCCACTTGATGATATTTTAAATGATTACTAGGCACTGGAGAAAAATATGACAAATAGAATTCAATTAAGTAAGAAAGATCGTTTAGCCGTTGCTTGGCGTTCAACTTTTCTCCAAGGATCTTGGAATTACGAACGGATGCAAAATGGTGGTTGGGTGTATTCCATGATCCCCGCTATAAAAAAATTATATTCAACTAAAGAAGATCGTGCTGCAGCACTTAAACGGCACTTGGAGTTTTTTAATACACACCCTTATTTAGCTTCTCCAGTTCTTGGAGTAACGCTTGCTCTTGAAGAAGAAAGAGCCAATGGTGCAGCGGTTGATGATGTAGCCATTCAAGGGGTTAAAGTGGGTATGATGGGACCATTAGCCGGCGTAGGTGATCCTGTATTTTGGTTTACCGTAAGACCAATGCTAGGTGCGCTTGGTGCCTCGCTTGCGTTAAGCGGTAATATCATGGGACCTATTTTATTCTTCTTACTCTGGAATATTATTCGTTGGAGCTTTATGTGGTATACACAAGAATTTGGTTATAGAACGGGTTCGAAAATTACCGATAATTTATCAGGCGGGTTACTACAAAAAATTACTAAAAGCGCATCTATTTTAGGCATGTTTGTGCTTGCTGCATTAGTGCAACGATGGGTATCAATAAAATTCCAACCAATTGTATCTATCGTCAAACTAGACAAGGGTGCATTTATTGATTGGAATACATTACCAATCGGTGCAGAAGGTATTCAAAAAGCGTTACTTCAAATGCAAAGCGGATTATCGCTAACTCAAGAAAAGATTACTACTTTACAAAATAACTTAGATCAGTTGATACCGGGATTAGTTCCTTTACTGTTGACCTTCTTTTGTATGTGGTTATTACGTAAAAAAATATCGCCAATTATCATCATTATGGGCTTATTTATAGTGGGTATTATTGGTCATGTCATTGGCCTTTTATAAGCATATAAATTAGCTAAAATAGTCAAGAAAATATAAACCGTTAGAATAAAATTATATTTTTTATTAAATATCCTTTTTATCACCTTAAGTGGTAAAAAGGATGGCCTTATTAGTGTGCGAAAAATGGATATCCAAAAATGGTTCAGTCCTTAAATACTAAAATAGACTTAACGATTAAAGCCACTTGTTTTACTGGATTTACCGAATATGGCAATATAATAGTTGGTGACAAAGCTTTTGAATTCTATCATCAACATGACCCACGTAAATATATCCAAATCCCTTGGGATGAGGTTGATTATGTCGTCGCATCGGTGCTATTTGGTGGAAAATGGATACCACGCTATTCAGTTGAAACGAAGAAAAATGGTACTTTTACCTTTGCATCTAAAGAGCCTAAAAAAGTGCTAAGAGCGATCCGTGGTTATGTTGACGGGCAGAAGATGGTTCGTTCACTTGGTTTTTTTGATGTTTTAAAACGCGCTTTATTTCATAAAAAATAGTGGCGACAGATGATAAATGCGTGTAAATAGCCCCTAAAAAAAGTATACTTTTTTGTAATAATTACTAATTTTGGCTTAATGTAAATGAATGGTAATTAGTATTATTTTATCTACTCTTTTCTCATTTTGCTTTAGTCTTGCATATTCCCCCACCCACCGTCAATAAAGAGTCATTGCACTTTTTGCTAGAAAGGGTATAATTCTGGGGCTTTGATTTTGTCCATGTTGGACAGAAAAAAGATTATTTTTTTAATTTAAGAGGATGTTATGGTAACTATTCGTTTAGCTCGTGGTGGCTCTAAAAAGCGCCCTTTTTATCAAGTAGTTGTCACTGATAGCCGTAACCCACGTGATGGTCGTTTTATTGAGCGCGTTGGCTTTTTTAATCCAATTGCACAAGGTAAAGCAGAAGAATTACGTTTAGATCTTGATCGCGTAAATCATTGGGTTGGTTTAGGTGCAACTGTTTCTGATCGTGTGAATGCACTGATTAAACAAGCACAAAAAGCTGCTTAATTTAGTAATTAATAGTCACTGTAATGATGAATACTGAGAATCTTATTGTTGTTGGTAAACTTGGTTCAAGCTACGGCATTCGCGGATGGCTCAGAATTTTTTCGTTTACAGAATTACCAGATAGCATTTTTGATTACACTCCTTGGTATATCCAGCGAGCCGGACAATGGCAAGAAGTCATTGTGGAAAGCTTCAAACCACATAATCATGATATGATTGTGAAACTCAAAGGTATTGATGATCGTGATCAAGCTAATGCATTAACCAATATTGAAGTGTTTGTTGATGCAGAAAAATTACCAGCGCTTAATAATGGTGATTTTTATTGGAAAGATCTCATTGGCTGTCGAGTGAAAACAGTTAACGGTTACGATTTAGGTCAGGTTACTGATTTAATGGAAACTGGCTCTAATGATGTGTTGGTGGTAAAAGCAAATCTAAAAGATGCATTTGGTACAACAGAACGTTTAATTCCTTTTGTTGATGATCAATTTATAAAACAAGTTGATTTAGTAACAAAAATGATTGTGGTCGATTGGGATCCTGCTTTTTAATTGGTAAGGTAAGACTATGTGGATTGGCGTAATTAGCCTTTTTCCCGAAATGTTTCAAGCTATTACCTGTTATGGTGTAACTGGTCGAGCCGTTAAAAACGGGCTGTTAACAGTAGAATATTGGAACCCGCGCGATTTTGCGTATGATAAGCATAAGACTGTTGATGACAGACCTTATGGTGGTGGTCCTGGCATGTTAATGATGGTGCAACCACTTAGGGATGCAATTCATGCAGCAAAGGCTGTTGCTGGTAACGATACAAAAGTAATTTATCTTTCCCCACAAGGGCGCAAATTAAACCAACAAGGTGTTTGCGAATTGTCCCAAAGCCAAAAGTTAATTTTGATTTGTGGGCGATATGAAGGTATAGATGAACGTGTTATCCAAACTGAAATTGATGAAGAATGGTCAATTGGGGATTACGTGTTAAGTGGTGGTGAATTACCAGCGATGACTATGATTGATGCATTAGCAAGATTTATACCTGGCGTGCTAAATCACCAATCATCGGCAGAAGAAGACTCTTTTGCTAACGGTTTACTTGACTGCCCACACTATACTCGACCTGAGGTGTTAGATGGAATGGCGGTGCCTGACGTGTTAATGTCTGGTCACCATGAAGCGATTCGTCGCTGGCGATTAAAACAATCACTAGGACGAACTTGGTTAAGAAGAAAAGATCTTCTTGCAAATCTAGCTCTGACTGATGAAGAGCAATGTTTACTCACTGAATTCCAACGAGAATACAGTGACAAACAAGGCAATTAATGTTTCAGTATAACTAGTAAGAGATAATATTATGAAAAATGCAATTATTCAGCAATTAGAACAAGAACAAATGAAGAAAGACATCCCGTCGTTTCGCCCTGGTGACACGGTTGAAGTAAAAGTATGGGTTGTTGAAGGTAATAAAAAACGTCTTCAAGCTTACGAAGGTGTTGTCATTGGAATTCGTAATCGCGGTTTACACTCAGCATTTACGGTACGTAAAATTTCGAATGGCGAAGGTGTTGAACGAGTATTCCAAACTCACTCACCAATTGTTGATTCAATTACTGTGAAACGTCGTGGTCAAGTGCGTCAAGCTAAACTTTACTACTTACGCGAACTTCGTGGTAAAGCAGCTCGTATTAAAGAGCGCCTTAACTAATTTTTGTTGATTATCAATAAAAATATCGGATTAAGATGGTCACCTTTGTGGTGACCGTTTTTGTATATAATGAAAATAATTTCAATCCAACAATAACTAGTTGGCAAAATTAAAGCAATTTTTTAAATAAAGTAAAAGGTAGTGCAATGGTTGATTATATTTTTGCGATTCTCTCAACAACAGTAAAATTGTTTGCATTAATGACACCACCTGCCGTTTTGAGCGCATTTCTAAGTGGTACAAAGCAATATGATGAACAGCTTAGGAGAAAAATAGCACTAAAAACTTCATGTGCAGTATTTATTATCGGTATTGTACTATTCTTTTTTGGCAATACCATGTTTAGCGTTTTTGGATTTACCCTTGATGCATTTCGAATTGGTTCGGGGGCATTACTGTTTATCACTGCGGTATCACTAATGAACGATTCGCCAGAAAAAAACAAAATCAATAGCGATGATGATATCAGTGTTGTTCCACTAGCCATTCCACTATGTATGGGTCCGGCATCTATTGGTACTATCATTGTGATGGGCACTAGCTCAATTGGCGTTGTACCGAATTTGATTGGTGCAATTTCGTTGCTTGTTGCCTCAATGGGTATTTATATTATGTTATTGTGCGCTAAAAGCATTGCAAAAGTATTAAAAAATACTGGAATTGCGATATTATCAAAGCTAACGGGATTACTCATATCAGCTATTGCTGCACAGGTCGTTTTTACAGGTATATCTGCCTTTTTAAAATGAACATTTATTTTAAATTTCTGAATAGCATGCATAATAACAATATTACGATGCAAAAATAGGATTTACGCAATCAATATTCATCTGCTAATAAGCCGCTTACATAAAATGGCTTAATTTTCACTAAACACCAATAGTCTGTAATCACTAACAATAATAAATCTTGTACTAGTGATTACATAGCTTTGCAATATATAATCAATTATGGCTCATTGTAATATTTATTTTTTTATAGAAAAAATAAGAAATTAGAATGATTGCAATTAAAATTATTTCAGATAATAAAATAAAATGACCTGACTCACCAAACCAAACGCCAACAATAATCACAACATTAACGATGATAGAAATACCAGCCAGCCAAGGAAATAGCGGTGATTTAAATTTTATCATTTCTTTTGAATATTTGCCGCTATTTACACCCTTACGAAATTGATACTGACACCAAGCAATGATAATCCACGCAAAACAACCAACCTGCCCTGTTCCTGCGACTAAATAAAGATATAATTTTTCAGCAGCAATATATTTCGAAAATAGCGAAACTAACGCAATAATAGCAATAAATAATATCCCTTTTGTGGGCACACCTCGTTGATTAACTACTGAAAAGTATTTTGGTGCTAAGTTATCTTGCGCCATAGACCATAACATTCTTGAACTAGCATAAATAGCTGAATTTGCGGCCGATATTGCTGCACAAAAAATGACAAAAAGCATCATATAAGAAGCAAATTTAATCCCTGCTTGGTTAAATACCCATACAAATGGGCTAATTTCAGAATGCACTGTCCCATACGAATAAACTAGAGCTAATACAGCAATAGCTAGAATATAAAATAGAATAATACGGAAAGCCACACCGGCAATTAAATATCCCACCATCTTTTGGCCAACCAGTAGAAAGTTCACCACAAATCATCGCTAATGGAAAAAACAAACAAAATGCAGCAAGTAACCAAAGCACCATTGCTGATGCCCATAGGGAGTAACATTTGGAATTTGACGTAAACTGAATATCGCAATAACATATCATAAATACAATGTCTTTAATACCAAGTAAACCTGAATCTTTAGAATCACTCATAATAACCTCACATTGTAATATCTGGAGCAATAAATGCCCCAGATAATTGATGGTTAGTATATGTCGTATCCAACCATATCTTCGTAAGTATCTTCACGACGAATTAATCTATCTTTGCCGTCTTTATCGATCATGACAACCAATGTGCGAGGACGATTGTTATAGACTGTTTGGCTTTCAATGGTATAAGCACCAGCATCCAAGAAAGCAACAATATCACCAACTTGCGTGTCTTTTGGCATTAAGAACTCTTCACCTTTCACGCCAATATGGTAATAGTCGCCACCATCACATAAAGGTCCTGCTAGCTTAATGTATTCGTCATGTGCTTCATTGATTTTTGAAGCATTATAAACATAGAAGAACCAATCAAAATGCTGACTATCAGATAAAACGCTATAGCCTGTATCAACAAATTTCCATTCAATATGCTCTTCAATGTTGCCGTCTAAATCGTAATTGGTTTTATGTTTTTCACAGGCAACTTCAGTTACAAGTACTCCCGCTGAACCAGTTACTTTACGACTAGGTTCAATACAGATTTCAACATCAGTACGCCATTTGTGTACTTCACTAATTACCGCGTCAGCAAAGTCTTGAGCAGTAATCCCTGCATACATATTATCTTGCAATGGATTGCCGTTTTCTTCGTCATACTTATATGGAACAGGAATACCGCCTCCAACGTTGATTAAATCAAATTTAATACCAAGTACTTCTTCTAAACGGGAGTTTCATCAACTAATACTTTTGTTGCTTTTGCAAAAGGTTCTGCTTCAGGTACTTGATCCCCAACATGCATATGCAAACCACGTAAATGAACATATGGCATTTCGAGAATTCGTCGGCAAGCTTCTTCTGCTTGTTCTAAATCAATATCTTATTTGGCATGATAAGCTGTAACCAATTCTGCATGGGTTGCTGACGGCACATTAAGCTCAACGCACGCGCACACATTTGCCACTTTTTTCAAGTGCCTCGAAATTTCATCAATTATATCAAGTTCGTATAAGCTATCTACGTTAATAATATACAGATCATTTTGGATAGCAAACTCTAAATCTACCGTTTTTTTAATCACTCCATTGAACACTAAAGAGTTTAAATTAAATTTGACTAAATTTAGCAAATAATCCAAACATTAAAAGGTACTAATATCATGAACATTGATCCTGAATTATTACAATCATTGGAAATATTTAAACATTTTTTTGATTTAATCCATCAGTTGATAGCTATTATCGATAAAAAAGGCAATTATATTTATTATAATCAGGAAAGCGCAGAACTGGATGGCTACCCTAAGGAACAAGCGATTGGCAAACCAATGCTTGAGGTTTATCCTAATTTAAAAAAAGAAGATAGTACTATGTTGCAAGCTTTGCAACTTGGTAAAGAATATCAAGATAACTACCAAACTTATTATAACCATGTTGGTAAGTTGGTTGATTACTTGCATACAACTGTTCCGCTTTATAATAATAAATAAGAAATCATTGGCGCCATTGAGATAGGCCGAAACTTATCAATGGTTAGACATTTGCAAGATCAAGTTTTTAAATTACATAGTAAGTTATACCACAATGAAGAATAACCCTTACCCGATATTGTTTTTGTTTCGGAAAAAATGCAGAAAGTGATTGACCAAACCAATATTTTAGGACGCAATCATGTCCCTGTACTAATTGTAGGTGAAACAGGAACAGGTAAAGAACTGTTTGCTCGCTTAATACACCAGACAAGTCAACGCCGTGACAAAGCTTTCATCTCGCTTAATTGTGGTGCACTACCGACTACACTGATCGAAAGTACTTTATTTGGTACTGTAAAAGGGGCATTTACGGGTGCTGAAAACCGTCAAGGTTACTTAGAACTCGCTAACGGCGGTACATTGTTTCTTGACGAATTAAACGCGATGCCGCTTGAAATGCAAAGCAAATTATTACGATTTCTTCAAGAAAAAACCTATTGGCAATTAGGTGGTAATAAAGAAATGCATTCTGATGTTCGTATTGTTGCTGCCATGAATGAATCACCAACAGAACTATTAAAAACGGGAAAAATAAGAGGCGATCTATTTTATCGATTAAACGTTGGTTTAATTAAACTTCCTGCTTTGCGAGACCGAACAGAAGATATTCCCGTTTTAGCTCGTTATTTTATTGATAAACATAAAAACGATGTAAATATAGTCATTAGTGGTATCAGTAAACAAGCACTACAACAATTAATGTCAGCACATTGGCCTGGTAATGTGCGTATGCTTGAAAATGCCATTGTCAGAAGCATGGTATTACAAAACAAATCAGGTGAATTACAGCATATTACCCTTGATGAAGAACTATTTGAGCTTAATAAACCACAGTCTGAAGATGATAATACAAATAAGCACAATGAAACAGTTGCTCAAACATATCCTAATGGAGGTAACTTAGCCGAACAAGTTGAAAACTTTGAACGGTAACTGATTATTGACGCATTGAATCAAGCTAATGGCAAAATTATAACGGCGGCAAAGCGCTTAAATATTTCACGTACAACATTACAATATAAAGTCAAAAAGTATCATATTCATATGGGGGTAATTGATGCTTAATTTTAAGCATCAAAAACGATCAATTAAACGCCTGAGCACATGCAAATGCACTACTCCATGCCCATTGGAAATTATAACCTCCGAGCCACCCCGAAACATCAACCACCTCACCAATAAAATAGAGGTTAGGAAGTGTTTTAACCGCCATAGTTTTGGAGGATAACGCATCAGTGCTTATACCACCCAGTGTTACTTCGGCAGTACGATAACCTTCTGTTCCATTTGGAGTAATTTTCCAGTGTGTTAGATTGTAATAAAGTTGCTGCTGTTGCCTAGGAGTAAGCTGTTTCACCGTTAAATCGTCCATTAAATTTAATTGTATTAATGCTTCAATAAGCCTTTTCGGTAAAATCTGTGCTAAGCAATTTTTTATAGTTTGATTACGATTTTGTGCTAATAATGGTTTAAACGATGATTCAAATGCTAATTCAGGTAATAAATTAATAGTGATTGATTCACCAGCTTGCCAATAACTTGACAATTGTAAAATCGCTGGTCCAGAAAGCCCTCGGTGAGTAAATAATAAATTTTCTTTGAAGCTGATTCGTTCATTAGATACTTCAACTGGTACCGCAATACCAGACAAGGTTGATAACACATCAAGTAAAGGTTTATGCAATGTAAACGGAACAAGTCCAGCTTTCACAGGCACAACTGGGATGGCAAATTTTTCAGCAATTTTATAACCTATTGAAGTCATACCGAGAGCTGGCATAGATAAACCACCAGTTGCAATAATAAGATTGTCACTATCAATCATACCTTGAGAGGTACGTAATTTAAATCTTTGCCCATCACTATCAATATCTTCAACTTGGGTCTGCATCATAAACTTAACATGCCCTTTTTGACACTCTTTTAATAACATATCAACAATATCTTGCGCTGAATTATCGCAAAATAATTGTCCATGCTCTTTTTCGTGATAGGCAATATAATATTGATTCACCAATTGAATAAAATCCCACTGGGTAAATCGTTTTAAAGCCGATTTGCAAAAATGCGGATTGTCAGAAATATAATTACTCGGTTCAATCGACAAGTTAGTAAAGTTACAT
>NZ_LZGZ01000019.1:0-13142 GCF_001690515.1 Gilliamella sp. Fer4-1
AAAAAGAGCGCAAGCTTTATCTATTAACTAACGCAAGTATACAAGATCTACAAAAAACACCCGATCAAACCATTTACCAAATTGATTTGCCTCGTTTAATTTTAAATGGGGCACAAGTTGCAAGTAATGGCAAATTTCTAACTGACTATTTATCTGCCCCTAATTTTGATAAAAAACAGTTTATTGAAAAAAATAAAGCCAATATCGCAACGATCAATAATTCAGCACAGGTATTTAAATAGGTACCGAAAATGGAGTTGGATACATTGATTTTAGTTGGCTCGACCTGTTTTTTGGGGATGATTCCGTCTGGATCTGATTTCTTTTTAGTGTTAAAAACAGCTTAAATTATCGCCGAAAAACAGCATTATTTACTTGTTTAGATGTGATCACTGCTATTTTGATTCATATGAGCTATTGCGTTGCTGGTCTTGCCTTGCGGTGTTGATTGGCACCATTCCATTGCTCTATAACACGCTATGCTATGCCAGTGCCGCTTTCCTTATATGGCTTGGCTTTAGCATTATTTGCCTCTAATGCGACCACTTGCTTAGTTGGCAAACAACCAATTAAGCAGCTAATTTCAACAAAATTGGCTTTTACGCAAGGTTTTTTATGTAATTTACTTAACCCTAAAGCAACGTTATTTTTTCTGGCAATTTTTACGCAAATGCTTGATGCTGAATCATCAATGATTGATAAACTTATCATTGCATTTATCATTTGGCTTGAAGTCTTTTTTTGGTGACCTTTTGTGGTGTTTGTTTTTCAAAATCAAACAATACAACGGCGTTATTTTAAAATTCAATCTATTTTCGATAAATTATTAGGTACTATTTTAATTACATTAGGTGTAAAAGTTGCTTTCGGACTTTAAGTTATTCTAATGTTGTGAACTAATATTTACTTTCAAACACCTGTTTACCTGAAAAGTTTTGATAAAAAGACTTTCTTTTTTTGAATATTCGATCGTTAATTGTTAAACTGATAATAGTTTAGCTTTTATAATCGATTACTTTTATTTACCGATTATACATTCACTGGACACTGATTTTTTTATTCGACAGGCTAATTGAAAATGGATAAATTATTACAATATGGTCGAGAAGTTCTTGAACTAGAGTTACAAGAAGCGGAAAAGTTACCTAATCGGCTTGGCAAAGATTTTATTAATGCATGCCAACTTATCTTAACCACCAAAGGTAAGGTTGTTGTTTCAGGTATTGGAAAATCAGGACATATTGGGAAAAAAATTGCTGCATCGTTAGCAAGCACGGGCAGCCCCGCTTTTTTTATGCATCCTTCGGAAGCATTGCATGGCGATTTAGGCATGGTAACAGCCAATGATGTGGCTATTTTAATTTCTTATTCCGGACGGGCAAAAGAATTTAATATTATTCTGCCGATCCTCGCTACAATGAATGTACCCGTAATTGCAATTACGGGCGGAGTTGATTCGCCATTGGCTAAATCAGCTCAAGCTATTTTAAATATCTCGATAGAAAAAGAAGCATGCCCAATGGGATTAGCGCCAACATCAAGTTCAACCAACACATTATTGATGGGTGATGCGCTAGCGATTGCTGTAATGCGAGCTCGAGGCTTTAGAGAAGAAGATTTTGCTCGCTCCCACCCAGCAGGTAGTTTAGGTGCTAAATTACTTAATCATGTCAGAGATGTGATGCGAACAGGCGATCGAATACCTAAAGTTCCACAAACAGCAACGGTTCTTGATGCTATGCTAGAATTAAGTCGAACAGGTGTAGGTTTAGTTGCAATCTGTCAGAATAATAATAAAATAATTGGAGTATTTACCGATGGCGATTTACGTCGGTTATTATTGAAAAATGGTACATTACAAGATAGTATTTTGGATGTTATGACCAGCCCAGGATACCTTATCCCTGATAATTGGAAAGCGGTTGAAGCATTAAAATCCTTTAATGATCACAATATTACCGCTGCACCAGTCGTTAACAATGAGGGTGAATTAGTCGGTGCTTTAAATATTCATGATTTGCATCAAGCTGGTATTAGCTAAAACTATTAATAAATACCTATTGCCAAAAGGTGCTATCTATTGAGATAATTACCGACCTAAATTTTTGTCGTTAGACGGAGATCAAAGGAAAAGTTACACAATTGAATTTTGTATGATTTTTAATCAATTAAAATTGATGTTGTGTTGTATATTTTAACCAAAATTAATAGATGATGAAACTACAATGGCAGAAAAGCGAAATATCTTTCTAATTGGCCCTATGGGGGCAGGAAAAAGCACAATAGGCCGACAAATTGCGCAACAGTTAGGCATGGATTTTTTTGACTCAGATCAAGAGATTGAGAAACGTACTGGAGCCGATATTGCATGGATTTTTGACCTAGAAGGAGAAGAGGGATTCCGTGCCAGAGAAGAAAAAGTCATTAACGAATTGACTGAAAAACAAGGCGTAGTTCTGGCAACAGGTGGTGGTTCTGTCTTATCAAAAGAGACACGCAACCGATTGTCAGCGCGTGGAATTGTTGTTTATCTTGAAACAACCATTGAAAAACAAATGGCAAGAACCCAAAAAGACAAACGTCGACCTTTATTACAAGGCGGTAACACACCTCGAGAGCTTTATGAAGAACTTGCAGGTGAACGTGAACCTCTTTACAAAGAAATTGCCGATATTACCATTAAAACTGATGAACAAAGTGCCAAAGGTGTTGCCAGTTATATTATTGATAAAATAGAACAGATTTAAGCAACTTATTTTGGAAGTAATAGCTATTAATGAAGTAATAAACCTTTTTATAGGTTAAGGAGTAAGTATGCGTGTAGATAAAGATGACCGTTATATTTCAGAGCAACCGAGTAAGGACTCTACGCCTTCATTAAAGTTGCTAAACCTTCTTCAAAATTTTCCAAAGAAAAAATTAGTTATCTTCGGTTCGGTAGCCATTATTTTTCTATTATTGCTTGGCTTGATTATTTTTTACTCTTTTCGCAAAAATGAAGTAACAGCATTAACATCACCTACCGTTAATGATGTTACGACAACAGAAGAAACTAACAGTTTGATTTCAAATGGGCAAAGTGGCGCAGTTGTTAATGGATCTCAAACTGAAAGTTCTGATAATACAGATGATAGTTTAAGCTCAATAGATAATCTAAATTCTGAGGTTAAGGGACACTCTAATACTATTACAACACAAAATAGAAGAACTAACGCTGGTATTTCTAATAATATAAATATTTCACAATCAACTAATACTAAGAAAAATAATAATGATCATGATAAGAAAACAGTTAATCGTAAAGAAGAAAAAGCTGATTTAGGAAAAAAAATTAAAATAAGTAATGATCATTATGTTATTCAGCTAAGTGCATCCAAATCAGTTGAGGGGTTGAAAAAATTTATTAAACAAAACAATATAACTAATTACCATATATATAAAACTGAATATAGTTCAGGAACGTGGTTTATTTTAGTAAAAGGTGATTATTCATCAGCTAATGAAGCACGTAAAGCTATTAAATCTTTACCATCAGCACTCTTAAAAGATAAACCATGGGTTAAATCGGGTGCGGTTGTTAATAAAGAAAAAATAGAAAAATAATAAGTAATATCGTTTATTTATCCAATCAACGACAAATAGGAGTATCCGTTGAAGAAGCAACGAGCCTTTTTAAAATGGGCTGGAGGAAAGTATGAGCTTGTGGACACAATCAAACGGTATCTTCCAGAAGGCGATCTATTGATTGAGCCTTTTGTCGGAGCTGGTTCTGTGTTTTTAAATACAAACTACGAAAACTATATTTTAGCGGATATCAATCAAGACTTAATTTCACTATATACCTTGTTACAATCAACTCCAGATCAATTTATTCGTGATCTCAGATTGCTTTTTACTACTCAAAATAATCAACCTGATGCGTTTTATCAGCTTAGAGATGTATTTAATTATAGTAAAGATCGATATTTTAGATCATTATTATTTGTTTATTTAAACCGACATTGTTATAACGGCCTATGTCGTTATAACAATAGTGGATTATTTAATGTGCCATTTGGGCGTTATAAAACCATTTATTTTCCTGAAAAAGAACTTTATTTTTTTGCAGAAAAAGCACAAAAAGCGAAATTTATTTGCGCACCTTATCATGAGGTCATGAAGAAGGCAGAAAGAAATTCGGTTATTTATTGTGATCCGCCCTACATACCCCCAAATCAATCAGTAGGGTTTACAGCTTATTATTCAAATATTTTTGGATTTGAAGAACATAAAAACTTGTCGAAATTGGCTGAAACTATAGCATATAAAAAAAATATACCCGTGCTAGTATCTAATCATTATACTGATTACACAATGACTCTTTATAGCAAAGCAAGCGAGCTTTATCGCGCAGAAATGCGTCGTTCAATTAGCTGTGCAGGTGAGGGTCGTAAAAAAATTGATGAGATTTTAGCTCTCTATAAAAAGTCATAATCAGGCTTGAATATAAAATGGGTTATCATGAGGTAGGTTATGAAAAAATTTATTATTGCTCCATCAATATTGTCAGCTGATTTTGCGCGCCTTGGTGAAGATGCGCAAAAGGTCATTGACGCCGGAGCCGATGTTATCCATTTTGATGTTATGGATAACCATTTTGTACCTAATCTAACAATGGGAGCGATGTTTTGTAAAGCACTGCGAGATTATGGCATTAGCGTACCTATTGATGTGCATTTGATGGCATCCCCTGTTGAAGAGCTAATAGCCTCATTTGCTAAAGCTGGTGCTACTAATATCTCTATTCATCCAGAAGCGACGATTCATTTAGATCGCTCATTACAATTAATTAAAGATCATGGTTGCACGGCAGGTATTGTATTAAATCCAGCCACTCCGCTGGATTATTTAGATTATGTCATGGACAAAATTGATATTATTTTGTTGATGAGCGTTAATCCTGGCTTTGGGGGGCAATCTTTTATTCCCGCAACCTTGAAAAAATTACACCAAGTTAAACAACGTATAATTGCATCAGGATTAAATATTCGTTTAGAAATTGACGGTGGGGTAAAAGTAGAAAATATTGCTGAAATAGCTAAAGCAGGTGCAGATATGTTTGTTGCTGGCTCGGCGATCTTTAATCAGCCTAATTATAAAACAGTTATTGATGCAATGCGTAAGGAGCTAGCAGGAGTTATACATGAATAAACTAGACAACATTCAAGCGATAGCATTCGATTTAGATGGTACATTAGTTGATAGCGTACCAGGGCTAGCATTGGCGACGCAAAATATGCTAGCGGAGTTGAATTTACCAACGATCAGCAATGAGCAGATCAAAAATTTCGTTGGTAATGGCATTGATATCATGCTAGAACGCGTTTTTAAAGCCATTACTATTGAGCTATCAAAAGAACAATTTGCCAAAGCCAAGATATTATTTAACCAACATTATGATAAAGTTATTGATGTCGAAACTAGGCTGTTTCCGAATGTTAAAGAAACTTTAAAAGTGCTTTATGATAATCATTATCCACTTGCATTAGTGACCAATAAGCCAGCCCAATTTTTACCTGCATTACTAGCGTCACTAGGCATAAAAGAGTTCTTTTCGCTAGTACTTGGCGGTGGAGATGTGATCAAATTAAAACCACACCCAGCTCCTTTGTATCAAGTAATGGCGAAATTTGGATTGTTTAGCGATCAGTTACTTTTTGTTGGTGATTCGAAAAACGATATCACTGCTGCGCAAAATGCTAACTGCCCAACTGTTGCCTTAAGCTATGGCTATAACTATGGCGTTTCAATTGCTACTAGTAATCCCGATTTTTTATTTGACGATTTTAAAGATATATTAACAATTCTACCTCAGCCAAAAACTGATGCAAAAAAATAATGAGTGTAAATTAGGAAGAAATTATGAGTAAACCGATTGTATTTAGTGGCGCTCAGCCATCAGGGGAACTAACACTTGGCAACTACTTAGGTGCTTTAAAAAATTGGGTGTCTTTGCAAAACGAATATGATTGCGTTTATTGTATTGTTAATCAGCATGCAATTACCGTACGTCAAGATCCAAACAAATTACGTAAAGCCACATTAGATACACTAGCCCTTTATTTAGCTTGTGGTATTGATCCGCAAAAAAGCACTATTTTTGTACAATCGCATGTACCTGCACATGCAGAGTTAGGCTGGGCTTTAAATTGCTACACCTATTTTGGTGAGCTTAGCCGTATGACGCAATTTAAAGATAAGTCATCACGCCATTCAGAGAATATCAATGCAGGGCTATTTGATTATCCTGTACTTATGGCTGCTGATATTTTACTCTATCAAGCAAACTTAGTTCCTGTTGGTGATGATCAAAAACAGCATCTTGAATTATCGCGTGATATTGCTATGCGTTTTAATGCGCTTTATGGTGATATTTTTACTGTTCCTGAGCCTTTTATTGCCAAGGTTGGTGCGCGCGTTATGTCATTGCAGGAGCCGGCTAAGAAAATGTCTAAATCAGATGAAAACCGTAATAATGTGATTGGGTTACTCGAAAATCCAAAAGATATTGAGAAGAAAATCAAACGTGCGATGACTGATTCTGATGAACCACCAGTAGTACGCTATGATGTTAAAAATAAAGTTGGTGTTTCAAATCTACTTGATATTTTAACTGGTGTGACAGATAAGCCTATTGCCGAGCTTGAAAAAGAGTTTGAAGGTAAAATGTATGGTCACCTCAAAACAGAAGTTGCAACGCAAGTCATTGATATGTTAACTACCTTGCAAGCTAAATATCATGAGTATCGTGACGATGAACATTATCTATTTTCAATCATGCAAGATGGAGCTGAAAAAGCACGTTCAAAAGCCGAGCCAACGTTGAAAAAAGTCTATGATGCAATCGGGTTTGTATAATTGCAAAATCAATAACAGATTGCGTCTAAAAAATGAATGATATGCAATGGTTTTAATATACTAAGTAAATGGATAATGGTTAAAGCCATCTAAATATATAGGCTAGTTATGAAGATTATTATTCTTGGTGCAGGACAAACAGGTAGTGCACTTGCGGAATATCTTGTTACCGAAAAACAAAACGATGTTACTGTGGTGGATGAAGATCATGATAGATTGCAATCGCTACAAGAGCGTTTTGATTTACAGGTAATTTGTGGAAAATCATCCTATCCTCAAGTATTAGAAAGTGCTGGTGCTGAATCGGCCGATATGCTTGTTGCTGTAACTAACTCTGATGAAGTCAATATGATGGCCTGCCAAATTGGTCATGTCTTATTTAGTATTCCACAAAAAGTGGCTCGCATTAGAGCGCCTGAATATAATGATGAAAATTATCCTTTTTTCAATAAAGACTGTATTAATATCGATCATATCATTGCCCCAGAAAATCTTATCACTAATCATATAAGTCAATTAGTTCAATACCCTGGCTCATTGCAATTTGCTTCTTTTTATGATAACCGAGTGTGTCTAGTGGCGGTAACGGCTTATTATGGCGGTGCTTTAGTTGGCAGTGAATTATCCGAGCTCAAAGAACATTTACCTCATGTTGAAGCGCGAGTGGTTGCTATTTATCGTAAAAACCGCTTTATTCGTCCGCTTGGCTCAACCTTGGTTGAAGCGGGAGATATGGTGTATTTTATTACGCCACCAGTTAATATCAAAGCTGTAACCAGTGAACTACAACGATTAGAAAAACCTTATAAACGAATCATTATTAGTGGTGGTGGTAGTGTTGCTGTCGCTTTAGCAAAGCGTTTGGAAAATGATTACCAAGTCAAGTTAATTGAACGCAATGTTGAGCGAGCCGAACTCATTGCCGAGCAACTGGTTAATACCACAGTGTTGCATGGTGAGTCATCCGATCAAGAATTACTTTCACAAGAGCAAGTCGAGCTTACCGATCTTTTTATTGCAGTCACTGGTGACGATGAATCCAATATCATGTCATCTATGCTTGCCAAAAGAATGGGCGCAAAAAAAGTGATCGTACTAATTCAACGCCAAGCCTACCTTGAATTGATTAATGATAGTGTGATTGATATCGCAATATCGCCACAACATGCCACCATTTCAGAACTATTAAGTCATGTAAGACAAACTGGTATGGTTAAAGTCGTTTCGCTAAGGCAAGGAGAATCTGAAATTGTCGAAGTGGTTGCCAAAGGCAATAATGATACATCAAGACTGGTGGGTAAAAATATTAATGGCTTAAAACTACCTTCAGGCGCAACAATTGGAGCTGTTGTTCGTGGTGAAGATGTGATTATTATTAATACTGATTTGATGATAGAAGATAATGATCATCTAATCATCTTTTTGCCAGATAGAAAGGCAATAACAGATATTGAAAAGTTATTACAATAGCTTGTTAAAAACTGATAGTCAGTTCATAATGGATGAGTAAATTTTGACTCGGGGTGTTTTTTATTTTGACAAAAAACTGAGATTTTACCCGTTGAACCTGATCTGGATCATGCCAGCGTAGGGAAGTCTAAGCCGTCTTAGCTTTAATTTGGCAGATTCTTCCCAATATTTTAGTTCTAAAATAACAGGGAATAAATATGTTAGACAACAAGCCATTTCAATTAGTACAAGCAACGCCTTTTATCCATCATGTAAAACAACAAAACCCATTAGTGCATTGTATTACAAATGATGTCGTGCAAAATTTTACCGCAAATGTGTTACTCGCTATTGGCGCATCACCAGCAATGATTATTGCTAAGCAAGAGGTGGAATCATTTGTCGCCATTGCGGATAGTTTATTGATTAATATTGGCACCATTAACAGTAGCACAGCCAAAAGTATGTTATTAGCAACAACCCAAGCTTTGCAAACACAAACTCCATGGGTACTTGATCCTGTCGCTGTGGGGGGGGCGCTTGATTATCGAACTGAAATTGTATGTCAATTACTATCATTAAAACCAACAGTCATACGCGGTAATGCATCAGAAATATTAGTACTAAATGGTGAAAATGGATCATCGAAAGGACCTGATGGTCAAAACTCAACGACATCTGCTGTACATGCAGCCAAAGCACTTGCACAAAAATATCAAACGATTGTTGCAATGACGGGGGATATTGATTATATCACTAACGGCAACATCTTATATAGCATTACTGGTGGGGATATTGCTTTAACAAAAGTAACAGGAACAGGCTGTGCACTATCTGCTATGGTAGCTGCTTTTATTGCCAATTCACCAGATCCTTTATCAGCTACCGCCTCAGCTTGTTTTATGATGAAAAAAGCAGGTCAACGTGCCAATAAACAGCAAGGATTAGGTACCTTTGCGGTATCATTACTAGATCAACTATCTCTATTTAATTCATTGCATCAATAAGGAACAAGATGAAGAAGCAATTAGATTTAACTCTTTATTTAGTCCTTGATCCATTATTATGTGGTGGTATTAGTGGCATGGTAAATACCACAAAAATTGCTGTTTCTAATGGGGCAACTGCAGTACAGTTAAGATCTGAACATAAGTTTAGCGGTAAAGATTGGTATTATGCCGCATTAGCATTGAAAGAAGCGCTGAATGAAACACCCGTACCACTGTTTATTAATGATCATGTCGATATTGCTTTAGCGGTTGACGCCGATGGTGTACATATTGGACAAAGTGATCTTCCTGTTGATGTTACTCGTCAATTAATTGGTAGAGATAAATGGTTAGGGTTTTCGATCGCTAATCGACGTCAACTTGATAGCGTTCCATGGCATAAGGTTGATTATATTGGTATTGGTCCTATCTTTCCAACCGCAACGAAAAAAGATGCAGCAGTAGCACTGGGAACCGAACAATTAGTCGAACTAATAGAACTGAAGCAATGTCCTGCTGTAGCCATTGGCGGTATTGATGAAAGTAATGTGACTAACGTTATTCAAACAGGCATCGAAGGCGTTGCTGTGGTTTCAGCTATTTGTGGTAAACAAGATATTGAGCAAGCGACGTTATCACTCATTACGCAAATCAAGAAGGCTAAATAGGGCATACAATTATGACAACAATTGCATTAACCATTGCTGGATCAGATCCCAGCGGTGGCGCAGGAATTCAAGCCGATTTAAAAACTTTTTCGGCACTCGGTGCTTATGGTATGTCAGTTATCACTGCATTAACAGCACAAAGCACACAAGGGGTTGATGCGTTATTAGCCATTACCCCTGAATTTGTTGCAGCTCAATTCAATACGCTATATCAAGATATTCAAATTAATAGTGTAAAAATGGGAATGCTAATGAATAAAGAGATAGTTATAGCTGTTCACCACCTTCTTAGCACAAATGCTATTCCTGCTATCGTCTTAGATACTGTAATGATAGCTAAAGGAGGACATCCCCTGCTCAAATCTGATGCCATAACTGCTATTCGTGAGTTATTATTACCCTTAGCAACCATTGTTACCCCTAATATTCCTGAAGCAGCAGCACTACTTGATTGTGGTGAGGCCAAAAACGAAGATGATATGCAAAAGCAAGGGGATGAATTACTCAAATTGGGTTGCAAGGCGGTTTTAATGAAAGGCGGGCATTTGTCAGGTAGTCAAAGCCCTGATTATTTGATAACCCAAGATAATGTAATAAGAATAACTTCTCCACGAATTCAAACTAAAAATACTCACGGCACAGGTTGCACACTATCTGCAGCAATTACCGCATTATTACCCAAATATAATTTAGTAGAAGCCGTAATGCAGGCTAAAAATTATTTGCAAGGAGCCATTAGCCATGCTGATAATTTAAATATTGGTAACGGAATTGGCCCAACACACCATTTTTACCGTTGGTGGTGATAGCACAATAAATAGTCTAAAAGGGATTTAAGTTGTCAGCTATTACATATAACAACAAATCCCATATTTCAACTAATGCAAATCTTTTGCTTCACTTGTGCTACAGGTAAGTGTTCCTTTTTTTTCTTGTTCATCTTCAAAATAATCAGCCCAACAACTTTTCATTGATAAATCAATTTTTTTTATTAGCTCAATTCTACTGCCATTATAAGAGCAACTAACATAATAAGGTTCAACATCAGCTTTAAAATCGACTTCCCATATTAACTCATGTTTCTTACCTTCAACCAATCCTTTTGCTGGTTTTAAACTGACCTTTCTAGAAGGTTTACCGTGATAAACAATCATACTACTAAACGATACCGTTAAACTATTTATATCATCAGAAACCTCCCATCCATTAGGCCTGTTTTCAACTTTTTCTTTAACCTTGATGTTTTGTGGACAATCAATTTGATAGGCATTAACAAAAAAAACCGCTCCAAACCAAGCCATAATAGCTAGAGTAACACTCAATATTTTCCTTTTCATATTATCTATCCTTCTAACAATTACCTATTAATAAAAAGATAAAAGCATTCGAAGATTTCAAAAAATCATGCTAATATCTTAAATAAAAACAATTATAATTATTTATAAGTCATTAAGCTATTTTCACCATGTTATCTAAATTAAACGAATTTTTTATTATTTCTGTTTTGGAGTAAGTTTTTAGCAAGGTAGCATGACGGAGATATCGCCCAAAAAGCCCTATACCATAAAATAAGACTCATCACTATCATACAAAACTAAAACTAAAACTAAAAATATCCACGATACGGATTGTACACACTTTACCAAAAGTGCAGTATTATTTCCCCAATGTAGCAATCTAGAAGAAGCCATAAAACATTTGCAAGGGGCAATTAATTTAACCATTGGCAAACGTATTGAGCCTACACATTATTTTTATCAATGATGGTAACAAATAAATGATTAGCATTAAGTTGATTTAAGACGTTTTATATAATTCTATGAAAAGTATTATTAGAACATTAAAACTTAAATTAAAATAATGTATTGAAAAAATAAACTAGGGTTTAAAATTTATATGGGATTTGTTATCGGCTATTACATATAACAACAAATCCCATATTTCAACTAATGCAAGTCCTTTGCCTCACTTGTGCTACAGGTAAGTGTCCCTCTTTTTCCTTGCTCATCTTCAAAATAGTCAGCCCAGCAACTTTTCATTGATGAATCAATTTTTTTTATTAGCTCAATTCTGCTTGTACTGTAAGCGCAACTAACATAATAAGGTTCAACATCTGTGTGGTAATTAACTTCCCATATTAACTCATGTTTTTTACCAGCAACCGTTCCTTTTGCTGGTTTTAAAGCACCCATTCTAGAAGGGTTATCGTAATAAACAATCATGCTATGAAAAGAGCTACTCAGGCTATCTTTATCAGAAACCTCCCATCCATCAGGCCTGTTTTCAACTTCTTCTTTAACTTTGATGTTTTGTGGGCAATCAATCTGATAAGCATTAACAAAAAAAACCGCACTAAACCAAGCCATAATAGCCACAGTAACACTCAATATTTTACCTTTCATAGTCTATATCCTTTTCACAATAGCTTATTAATAAATAGATAAACGCATTCTAGCATTTTCCAAAATATGCTGATACTTTAAACAAATTTTTTGTTATTTCTTTTTTTAAGGTAAAATTTCAGCAAGGTAGCATAACAAAGATGCCTAAGAAACCTAGTGCTATCAAATATAGAGATAGTCAGTTCGCAGTTCCAACAAACTCATAACCAGCCTCATTAATCGCAGTGATAGCGGCTTCTTGCGTAATGGAACTATTTTCGATAGCAACTTGGCGCTTAGTTAAATCAACGGTCACTTTTGCGTTTGGGTCAATGTCATTAATCGCTTTTGTTATCATTTTCACACAATGCTGGCAATTCATATTATCGACTATCAATTTCATAAAAATCTCTCTATTCCTAATGTTATTTAATAAACAACCAAACAAAATACCTATTTATAACACTAATTTTATTTGATTACATTTAGTTTTTTTCATAAAGATGATAATATTTACTTCCTTTTTACACTTATAACAAAATATTATGATGAAAAAAATAAAATATTCTTTATTGTGGATTTGCAGTTTAATCCTTGTTGGCTGTTCTGAACCTAGTTCTATCGAGCGTTGGATTGACAACCCTACTGCTAACGAAATAAAAGTCACTATTGATGGTAAAGAATTAACTATTCCAGCCAAATCGGGTGTTAATTATACATTTGAATACGGCAAACATACCTTATCGTATAATAATGAT
>NZ_LZGZ01000020.1:0-5836 GCF_001690515.1 Gilliamella sp. Fer4-1
AAAAAAATAAATAAAAAGCTAAAATAAAAATTATTTAATTATATAATTTTTAAAAACTTTAAATATCTATTTAAATCATTAAAATAAAGATGATCTAATTTTGAGCGTTTTTAATCTATTTATTCTATACTCAGATCCACTATTTTCTGAATAGTTTTTACAATAAACTTTAAAGCATAATTTTAAATAAAAAAGGTGCTTTTGAGCACCTTTCTATTCCGTGATAACATAGTTTAACTTGCAACATTAATACGTTTCATATCTGTCATATAGCTACGCAGTTTTCGCCCAATAATTTCGATTGGATGATTGCGAATTTCGTCATTTACATCACGTAAATAAGCATTATCAACACGGCCTTCTGGAATCGCTTTACCAAGATCACCAGATTGCAACATTGGCATAAATTTCTCTCTTAGCAATGGTACCGCTGCATTAGCAAACAGATAGTTACCATACTCAGCTGTATCTGAAATGACGACATTCATTTCATACAAACGCTTACGCGCAATAGTATTAGCAATAAGTGGTAATTCATGTAATGATTCATAATAAGCTGATTCAGGTAAAATACCAGATTCAAGCATAGTTTCGAAAGCAAGTTCAACACCAGCCTTAACCATCGCGACCATAACAACGCCTTGATCAAAATAAGCTTGCTCGTCAATTTTACCTTGATATTCGGCGGCTTTTTCAAATGCGGTTTCGCCAGTTTCTTTACGCCATTTAAGCAGATTAACATCATCATTAGCCCAGTCCTTCATCATCGTTGATGAAAACTCGCCAGAAATAATATCATCCATATGTTTACGATAAAGATCAGTCATGATCACTTTTAATTCTTTTGCTAAAGCATTTGCTCTTAATTTAGCTGGGTTTGATAAACGATCCATCATTAAAGTAATACCCCCTTGTTTTAAGGCTTCAGTGATCGTTTCCCAACCAAATTGGAGTAATTTACATGCATAAGCTGGATCAACACCATCTGACACTAATTTATCAAAACAAAGTAATGATCCTGTTTGTAACATGCCGCAAAGAATGGTTTGCTCTCCCATTAAATCTGACTTAACTTCAGCGACAAACGATGACTGTAAAACACCCGCTCGATGCCCACCAGTTGCTGCTGCCCATGCTTTAGCAATAGCTAACCCCTCACCTTTTGGATCGTTTTCTGGGTGAACAGCAATAAGTGTAGGCACTCCAAAGCCACGTTTATACTCTTCACGCACTTCTGTGCCTGGGCATTTAGGTGCTACCATTACAACAGTGATATCGGGTCGAATCTTTTCCCCAACCTCAACAATATTAAAACCGTGTGAATAACCTAACGTTGCACCTTGTTTCATCAATGGTTGGATAGCTTGTACAACAGCTGAATGCTGTTTGTCTGGTGTCAAGTTAATAACAAGATCTGCTGTAGGAATTAACTCTTCGTAACTGCCAACTTTAAAACCATTCTCGGTTGCTTTTTTCCATGATGCACGCTTTTCAGCAATAGCCTCTTTACGTAATGTATAAGCAATATCTAAACCCGAGTCACGCATATTAAGACCTTGGTTCAGTCCCTGAGCACCACAACCAACAATTACAATTTTCTTACCTTTTAGAAAATCAGCTTCCGACGCAAATTCATTGCGAGCCATAAAACGGCATTGACCTAGTTGTTCTAATTTTTCACGTAAATTTAGTGTATTAAAATAATTTGACATTATTCTCTCCATGAGTTGAATTATTCATAATCAATTTATCAAGCACTATATATTACTTTTGTTATTGCTAAAATTGATATATTTAAAAGATTATATTGCATAAATTGCAATAAACTTGCTAAGTTAAGTACTTTCTTTTAATCTAAGCCACCTTCAATTCACCAATAAATCAATATGGATGCTCGATATAAGCAAGCAAATAAAGAAGCTAAACTATCGTTATTATTAACTTTTATTTATCTTCTTAGCTGGGTTGTTTGTGCTTATTGCGTTAGCAATAAACTAGGTTTTTTAGGACTCCCATTGTGGTTTGAACTATCTTGCATTATGGTACCTTTAGGTTTTATATTGCTGTGTTGGGTAGTTGTAAAATTTCAATTCAAAAATATCTCGTTAGAACAAACTAAGTGATTAACCAATGCATTTTGATATTATTTTACCGCTTGTTATCTACCTTATTTTTGTATTTGCGTTATCAATTTATGCTTATGTTAAACGCAAAAAAGTAAATCAATTTACTGATTACTTTATTGGTAATCGAACTATGGGTGGATTTCTACTCGCCATGACATTAGCTGCAACTTATATTAGTGCCAGCTCGTTTATTGGTGGTCCTGGTGCAGCCTATAAACTTGGCCTTGGATGGGTATTGCTATCCATGATTCAAGTCCCTACCGTTTTACTTTCACTTGGTATTTTAGGTAAAAAATTTGCGATTTTAGCACGTAAATATAATGCAATTACCTTAAGTGATATGCTCTATGCCCATTACCGAAGTAAACTTATTGTTTGGTTTGCAAGCATAGCGCTTGTCGTTGCCTTTATTGGCGCAATGACAGTACAATTTGTCGGTGGTGCTCGCTTACTTCAATCTTCAGTTGGTATTCCTTATCATACTGGATTATTAATATTTGGTATTGGCACTGTAATTTACACCGCTTTTGGTGGCTTTAGAGCTAGCATTTTAAATGATGCATTTCAAGGTTTAATAATGATCATTGGTGCTATATTATTACTTGGGGCTATCATTTATAATGGTGGTGGAATTACGGCAATTATCACTCGATTAGCACAAATTGATCCCGCACTGCTAACACCACAAGGACCAAATGATTTTATGGATTTTCCGTTCATGGCTTCATTTTGGATATTAGTCTGTTTGGGTGTAGTTGGTTTACCTCATACCGCTGTGCGCTGTATGGCTTATAAAGACAGCAAAGCTGTACATCAGGGGATTATTATTGGTACTATTGTTGTTACCATTATCATGCTCACAATGCACCTATCTGGCGCTTTAGGTCGTGCTATTGTTGATGATCTAACAATTCCTGATCAAATAGTGCCGACATTGATCATCAAGGTATTACCCCCTTTTGCTGCTGGAATCTTTTTGGCTGCGCCACTTGCTGCTATTATGTCAACAATTAATGCTCAATTATTACAAGTTTCATCGGTAATAATTAAAGACCTATTTTTAAGCACAAGACATAGTAAAAGCTATAGTGATAAAATGCTAACTCGCCTATCCGTTATTATCACCTTTATTTTTGGCGGATTACTTATTTTGGCTGCTTGGAATCCACCAGATATGATAATTTGGCTAAATTTACTCGCTTTTGGTGGGCTTGAAGCAGTATTTTTATGGCCATTAGTCCTTGGATTATATTGGAAAAAAGCCAATGCAACTGGTGCGCTTTACTCAATGCTTGCTGGAGCAGTGAGTTACACATTATTAGCTGGCTATAATATTAAACTACTATCACTTCATCCAATTGTGCCATCTTTAACTATTGGATTAATTGTTTTTATTATAGCCAATATATTCGGTATATTTTGTAATAGAGAGAAAAATTATGCCTTGGATTCAACTGAAAATTAACACAACTAACAAACTTGCTGAACAAATCAGCAAGCAGTTAGAAGAATCAGGTGCAGTATCAGTCACATTTCAAGATACTTATGATAATCCTGTTTTTGAACCTTTACCAGGTGAAACTAAGCTTTGGGGAGATACCGATGTCATTGGGTTATATGATGCGCAAACAAACATTGATGAATTAAAAGCAATATTAAATATTGAGCAATATTCTTACAAAATTGAGCAATTAGAAGATAAAAATTGGGAACGTGAGTGGATGGATAACTTTCATCCTATGCAATTTGGTAAACGCCTTTGGATTTGTCCAAGCTGGTGCGAAGTACCTAATTCAAATGCAGTTAATGTTATGTTGGATCCAGGCTTAGCATTTGGCACTGGCACTCATCCAACTACTGCATTATGCTTAACT
The DNA here is from genome assembly GCF_001690515.1 of Gilliamella sp. Fer4-1. NCBI lineage: Bacteria > Pseudomonadati > Pseudomonadota > Gammaproteobacteria > Orbales > Orbaceae > Gilliamella > Gilliamella sp. Fer4-1. Next base: position 4,001 of record NZ_LZGZ01000020.1, read on the forward strand.
TGGCTCGATAGTTTAGATCTTACAGATAAATTGGTTATTGATTATGGTTGCGGATCAGGTATTTTAGCCATTGCAGCACTAAAATTAGGTGCAAAACGTGTAATTGGTATTGATATCGATCCTCAAGCCATCCAAGCTAGCCGAGACAATGCACAGCGTAACGATGTTAGCGAAAAACTAGAACTTTATTTATCAAAAGATATCCCTAATGATTTACAGGCAGATGTTGTTGTTGCCAACATTTTAGCTGGGCCATTAAAAGAGCTTGAGCCACATATAAGCAAATTAGTAAAATCACAAGGTAAGCTAGGGTTATCTGGTATTTTGTCCAGCCAATCATCTAGTGTTTGTATGGCTTATCAACCCCATTTTGAACTAGACCCTGTAGTTGAACAAGAAGAGTGGTGCCGTATCACTGGCAAAAAAAGTAAAAAAAATAACATTACCCCCTTTTAAGTTAGAAAAAAAATGCGTAATATAGCCGACCTTAATTTGCTTAGCATTGGTGAAGTAAAATTAAAGAATAATTTAATTGCTGCACCAATGGCTGGAATCAGCGATAAACCATTTCGTAATTTATGTTATCGATTTGGTGCTGGTATGACAGTTTCAGAAATGTTTTTAGCAAATTCGGATGTTTGGCATACTGATAAATCAGCTTTGCGAATGAAAGCAAGTGATGATATTGGTATTCGTGCAGTACAAATTGTCGGTTCAGATCCTGATGAAATGGCAAGAGCTGCTGAGTTTAACGTCAAACATGGCGCCCAATTAATTGATATTAACATGGGATGCCCTGCAAAAAAGGTCAATAAAAAATTGGCTGGATCTGCCTTAATGCAGTATCCTAAACTTATTAAAAATATTTTGCAGAAAGTTGTCGGCGCAGTCAATGTGCCGGTAACATTAAAAACGCGGACTGGATGGAATAAAGATCATAGAAATTGCATTGAAATCGCACAAATTGCACAGGATTGTGGCATAAAGGCAATTACTATTCATGGAAGAACACGTGCATGCTTATTCAACGGTGTGGCTGAATATGACTCGATTAAGGCAGTTAAAGAAAACGTTACTATTCCTGTAATTGCCAATGGAGATATTTGTACACCAGAACAGGCAAAAGATGTTTTTCAATATACGCAGGCCGATGCCATAATGATCGGTCGAGCGGCACAGGGGAGACCTTGGATATTTGAAGAAATTGCATTCTATTTAACACATGGACAGTTACAAAAAAATAAAAGTATTGATGAAGTAGAGCAAGTTGTGTTATCGCATCTTGATGAGCTTTATCAATTCTATGGAGAATACAAAGGATTAAGGATTGCCAGAAAGCATGTAAATTGGTATACCAAGAATTATGCTGACAGCGATCAATTCAGGCGCTTTTTTAGTGTACTTAGTAATACAAGTGAGCAAGTAAGCACACTAAAAGCATTTTTTAGTCAAATTAGAAATAACCCAAAGAGTTAAGAATACTATGTCAGAACAACGCGTTACAGCTGCAGCACTTAAATTTACGACTGTAAATTCTCAAGACCAAATAACACAAAAACCTTTGCGGGATTCAGTGAAGCAAGCTTTAAAAAACTATTTATCTCAATTAAATGGTGAAGACCCTACTGATCTATATGAGTTAGTGTTAGCTGAAGTTGAACATCCATTCCTTGATATGGTTATGCAATATACACGTGGTAATCAAACTAGAGCAGCTAACATGCTTGGTATCAACCGCGGTACACTACGCAAAAAACTAAAACAGTATGGAATGAGTTAATCACCTATTGTTTTATATTATACTATGACAAAAAAGCGCCTTCACATAAGGCGCTT